>DUES01000027.1 GCA_011192055.1 Dehalococcoidia bacterium | reverse complement strand
TTGGTATTCTTGGTGCAGCGTGAAGCTCAAGGACAGATAACATTTGCCTATAATGTTACCCCCGGAGAAAAAAGAATAGGCTGGGCATCCCGATACCAGGAAAACCCAGCCCTTTCTATTCTAATAGCTGTACCAGCAAAGACCTAGCTCTTGCCGATCCTGAACATCTTCGTACCACACTGAGGGCAGACGCCCTGTGTCGCCGGCTTTCCGTTCTTCATGGTTATGGCCTTGGCGTCCTTTATCTCCCTCTTGGCACGGCACTTCATACAATAAGCTTCCATATAATTCCCTCCCCTGTTTTCACCGAGATTACGATACTCACATCTGCATGTCAAGCAACACTTGATTTGTACAGTCACGTTACTCCAGGTCTCCAAGAAGCCGCTGCCGCTCGTTTTGACGAAGCCTTGGCTTTCACACCTAAGATGGGACTTGTTAGTACACTTGATTAGTTATTTATTAGCAGAAATGACAAAGCCCCGATAATTGAACTATAAAATCGGGGCTTTTTAGTCTCAAAAAATGGAGCCAGCGAGAGGAGTCGAACCTCCGACCGGCGGTTTACGAAACCGCTGCTCTGCCACTGAGCTACGCTGGCACGTCACTATTATACCAGACACCACCTGCTATGAGTAGACACTAGGTACCACCCGGTACACCATCAGGCGCTTTGGTTGACGCCCAAATACCCTTATGATAGTCTTGTATTAGTATTTATAACGCCTCAGGCATGAGACGACTGCCGGCGTTCAGTCAGAGTCTTTTCTGATTCCAATCGTTGGCTGTCCCCAGTCTGTTTGCTGGCAATTGTGCCCAGAGAAGAATCTATGCTGGTAGAGGAAGAACTAGTCCTGTCACCCCCTGATAAAGACATGCTGCTGGCTATTGGTGTCTTTGATGGCGTTCACCTCGGACACAAATACCTGCTTTCACAGCTCGTGGAGAAAGCCCGGTGCAAAGGACTACTCAGTAGTGTGGTAACCTTCAGACAGCACCCGCGGGAAGTGCTCGCACCCGGAACGGTACCACCGTATCTGACCACCCTGGAACAGAAGGTTGACCTTCTCAAGAACGAAGGTATCGACAAGGTAATCAGCCTGTCTTTCACACCCGAACTGGCCCAACTCACAGCACGGGAGTTCGTTACACTGCTCAAGAAATATGTCAGGATGGCCGGACTGGTGGTTGGACCTGACTTCGCCCTGGGGAGAGGAAGAGAGGGCAATGTAGATACTATCCGCGAACTGGGGAAAGAAATTGGATTCAGCGTATCAGTAGTATCACCAAAGCTGATTGGCGGTGAAATAGTAAGCAGTACTGCAATCAGGAATGCCCTTTCTGAAGGTGACATGAAGAAAGTGACCAGGTTGATGGGGCGTCCGTTTTTCCTGCAGAGCACGGTAGTTACAGGGGCCGGCCGGGGTACGGGACTGGGCTTTCCCACTGCCAATCTGGAAATAGAACAGCGGCAAGCCCTGCCACCGGACGGAGTCTACGCGACCTGGGCTTATGTCAACGGTTATGCTTACCAGTCAATGACCAATATCGGCAAGCGTCCCACCTTCGGTGCTAACGAACGTAATATCGAGGTCTTTTTACTCGACTATAGTGGTAATATATATAACAAGACCCTGAAAGTCGGTATTGTGACCAGGCTTCGTGAAGAAAAGCGCTTTGAGAATGTTGAAGCTCTAAAAAAGCAGATTGAAGAGGATGTTCAACGGGGGAAGGCTATCCTGAACTCCCACGGAGCAATATCAGAATAGGAATACCCGCAGAATAACTGTAATCATGAGATAATGTGTATTAAATAATGCTCGTGGAACGGTATCCCGTTCAGACGACATAGAATAGAGGTGTAGACAAATGGAAAACCTGCGTATTCCGGGACCAACACCATGCCCGGATGAAGTACTACAGGCAATGACCAAGCAAATGATAAACCACCGGGGTCCGGAGTTTGCCCAGATGCTCAACCGGATAACGGAAAGTCTGAAGACGATCTTCCAGACCAGGAATGACGTCTTTCTGCTTACCGGCTCAGGAACTGGCGGACTGGAAGCAGCTATCGTCAATACACTGTCACCCGGTGACAGTGTGCTTTCCGTGTCTATTGGAGTATTCGGAGAGCGCTTTGCGACTATAGCCGAGCAGTTTGGAGTTGAAGTAATCCCGCTGAAGTTTGAGTGGGGCAAAGCGGCTGACCCGGATGAGGTACGGCGCGCCCTGGAAAAAGAACCGAAGATAAAGGCAGTACTGGTCACCCACAACGAGACCTCGACCGGTGTTACAGATGACCTTGAAGCGCTGAGTAAGATAATCAAGGGATTTGATAAACTGCTGCTCGTTGACGCCATCAGCAGCATGGGTTCAATTAATCTGCCCGTAGACGAATGGGGCTGTGATGTTGCGGTTACAGGTTCCCAGAAAGGGTGGATGGTACCTCCGGGACTGTCCATGGTCAGTGTCAGTGATGCAGCGTGGAAAGCACATGCCGAATCCAAAATACCCAGCTTCTACTGGGACTTCGCACGGGCAAAGAGCTACCTTGAGAAGGGCCAGACACCATGGACACCGGCTGTTTCTACCGTGTATGCCATGGATACCTCGCTTGAAATGCTGATGCAAGAGGGCGTTACCAATATCTTCGCCCGCCATGCGCGGATTGGCCAGATAACACGTGACGGAGTGAAGTCACTCGGGCTGACGCTGTTTGCGGACGAGGATTACGCTTCAAACACGGTCACCGCAGTCAATGCTCCCGAAGGAATCAATGCCAATGACCTGCGGAAAATACTCCTGAAAGAGAACGAAATAGTCCTCGGTGGTGGACAGCAGAGACTTGATGGTATGATATTCCGTATCGGGCACCTGGGGCTGGTCACCGAAGAGGATATCCAGGCGGTAATGACAGCCCTTAAGGCAGCACTGGCAAAGTTACGCTAAGAATAAGCTGCCTGATTAATAATTTACGTAAATCAACCAGGAATCCGGAAGTGAGACAGGAACTGGTAGTGGGGGAATATCCGGATGCAAAATAAAGAATTGAAAGTTTTAATAGCTGACCCAATCGCCGATGAAGGTGTTGATATTCTGCGAACCGTTTCCGGCGTAGACATCAAACCGGGACTGAAACCGGAGGAACTGGCCGGTATCATTGGTGACTACGATGCCCTGATAGTACGCAGCCAGACACAGGTTACGGCGGATATTATCAAGGCCGGTAAGAAATTGCAGGTTATTGGTCGTGCCGGCGTGGGTATTGATAATATTGACCTCAATGAGGCCACCCGCCAGGGTGTTATTGTTGTTAACGCTCCGACTGGCAACACAGTTTCCGCGGCGGAACACACCATAGCCCTGATGCTGTCGCTGGCACGCCACATTCCCCAGGCAAACACGGCTCTCAAGCACGGAGCGTGGCAGAGAAACAAGTTCATGGGCACCGAAGTAAAGAACAAGACGCTGGGTGTTATCGGGCTGGGCAATGTCGGTGCCGAGGTAACCCGGCGTGCCCGTGGCCTTGAGATGAGGATTATCGGGCATGACCCCTTTGTCTCTGAAGAACGTGCCCGAAGCCTGCAGGTGGAACTGGTTCCCATGCAGCAACTGCTGAAGGAATCAGACTTCATTACCCTGCATCTGCCCTTGACACAGCAGACAAAAGGCCTTATCGGCCCCGAAGAACTGGCCCTGGTAAAACCAACCGTACGTATTATAAATTGCGCACGCGGCGGACTCATTGAAGAGGAGCTTCTGGCACAGGCAGTGGCAGAGGGTAAGATTGCCGGTGCCGCCGTTGATGTTTTTAATGAAGAACCGACCACCGAAAGCGCGCTTTTCGATAAAGAAGAGGTTATTGTCACACCTCACCTTGGTGCATCTACAGCGGAAGCCCAGGCAATGGCAGCTAAGGATGTTGCCGACCAGGTGGTGGCTCTTTTCAATGGAGAACCGGCCCGGTATGCTGTTAATTTCCACTTCGCCTCTGCGGAAACAATGGAGGTACTCTCACCGTTTATGGAAGCAGCCTCCGCCGGGGGCAAACTTATTTACCAGCTTGTCGAAGGGCAGATGAACCAGATCCGTATCAAGTACGAGGGTGAGATATCGGAATACGATACCAACGCCCTGAAAGCATCCGTACTCGGGGGGCTGCTCGGGGAAGTCAGTGAAGAGCGGGTCAATATCGTAAATGCCAATATCGTCGCTGCCAGGCGGGGCATCACCGTGGTCGAAGAGAAGGAATCAATCTGCCGGAACTATGCCAGTCTTATTACGATAGAAGCGATAACCAGTACCGGTGTCACGACCGTTGCAGTTACCGTCCTGAGGGGTGAATCACATGTTGTCCGGGTGAACAGCTACTGGACGGATATCGTACCATCCGGTGGTTATTTTCTTTTCAGTGACCACCTGGACCGTCCCGGCATTCTCGGAGCGGTGGGTAAGATTACGGGAGATGCGGATATTAATATCAGCTACATGTATGTTTCCCGCCTGAAACCACGGGGCCAGGCATTAATGATACTTGCCCTGGATGAGCCTTTGCCGGAGAAACAGAGGAAGCAATTGCTGGCCCTGACCGATGTATATACCATTAAGCTCGTAAAACTCTAGCAGGCTGATGAAAAAGGGGAGTACAGATGGAGCGCCCCTCAGAAGGGGCGAAGCCTCTTTGCCAGGGGTCTGGGGGTGTCCCCCAGCTACAATCTTTTCCCCCTTCGGTGGAAGGCTCCTTCCTGGCCAGGAAGGGGGTCAGGGGGATGGTCGAAAGAGTTATTCAGAACCATACCGGAAGTAGAAAATTGGTAAGTAGACAACTGCTATAGTACGGGTATATATACATCGTATGATACAGTTGTTTGCATTTCATATACCTGAAATAGTAGGCTTTGATAATCACGGGAGGTGAGCATGATGGCATACGAAGGCTTGTTACTTGAAAAGAATGGCGGAATTGCCACCATAATCCTGAATGTACCCGAAAAGCTTAATGCTATTTCCAGGGCTATATCTGCCAACCTGCCGCTGGTGGCAGACGAGCTGGCCAAAGATGACGATATCAGAGTGGTAATTGTCACCGGTGCGGGACGGGGATTTTGCTCTGGCGCGGATGTTTCCATGATGCCAGGGGGTGGTGATGCCGGCACAACACAGATATCTCGTTATCAACGTCTCCAGGTAACAGGATGGCCGCATGCTGATGTATTCCCGCACCTGGACAAGCCGGTGATTGCTGCCATTAACGGGCCCTGTGTTGGCGGCGGTCTCTCCCTGGCATTGAGCTGTGATATCCGTATCGCTGCGGATAACGCTTTTTTTGCCGTAGCCCAGGTATCACGGGCGCTCGTCCCTGACTTTGGCCTGACCTACTATTTCCCCATGGCTGTCGGGCTTTCCAAGGCTATGGAACTGATGTACACTGCGGAACGGTTCAGTGCGGACGATGCAAAGGAACTCGGTATGGTAAGCCAGGTGGTCCCTGCTGACAACCTGATGACTGCCGCCAATGAGCTGGCCGGAAAGATTGCCCTCCAGCCACCGGTATCGGTGAGTCTGACCAAGAGAATGGTATGGCGCAGCATGTTTGACGGTCTTGACCGCCAGCTTGACCTTGAAACATGGGGGACCCGTATAGCTTCACAAACGGAAGACCACAGAGAGAGTGTGCGCGCTTTTGTTAATAAGGAACCGATGCCTGAATACAAAGGTCGTTAACCGGTACCGGAGACAATACCGGAAGTGGAACAGGATACGAAATAATCAATCGTTCTGTTTCACAAAGGACTGAATGGCTATGGAGTATGAAGACCTCCTCCTTGAAAAAAGTGATGGCATAGCGACTGTTACGCTGAACGCACCGGACAAGATGAATGCTCTCACTGTCGGTATGCGCAGGAGCCTGCTCCGGATTAAAGATGAACTGGCTGCTGATGATACAGTGAAAGTAGTAGTCGTTACCGGAACGGGGCGTGGTTTCTGCGCCGGGGCTGACCTCAGTGGCAAGGGCAGTACGGAACCTACCCGGCAGCAGAAGATAGGTTTTCTAGGTCCGGATTTCGGCGCCGACGTTTTCATCAGCCTGGACAAGCCCGTTATCGCAGCCATAAACGGTGCTGCGGTCGGAGCCGGCTTTTCACTGGCACTCAGCATGGATATCCGTATAGCCTCGGAGGCAGCGAGGTTTGGTGCCGTGTTTGTGCTCCGGGGACTATCCCCTGACTGCGGTATTACCTATTTTCTGCCCAGGCTAATTGGTACTGCCAGGGCTATGGAGATGATGTATACCGGCGACATAATCGGTGCTGCTGAAGCTAAAGACCTTGGGATTGTCAGCCGGGTAGTACCACCGGACGAACTGATGACTACTGCTTACGAACTGGCCGGCAGGATAATAACGCAGGCCCCATTTTCGGTGGAACTCACCAAGAAGATGGTCTACCGCGCATTCCGTGACGACTGGGCACGGCAGATTGAAATGGAGGCCATTGCCAACCAGATTACCAAGCCGACCGAGGACTCCCGGGAAGCAGTACGTGCTTTCTTCGAGCGTAGACCTCCGCCACCGTATAAGGGTAGATAGGGCAGCCGGGGATACTTTCTGCTCAGCTCAAACGGTTAAAAATAAGGCCGACCGGTGTCTTGGGGTAGAAGTATGTGGACTTTCGCGGCATGGTATCGCCACTGTCTGCAACCGTCCTGATAAGTTCAGGGTTAACCGGTTTCAGAAAGAACGTAAGCTGGTATTCTCCGTCCTGCACCCTGCTGATTGCCTCCTGGCGGTCCTGGCAATAGGTAACCCTGGTCTCATCACCCGAGGGGTCAATCTCCAGCAGCTTCTCCAGTATCACATGGTCGGTTATGGTGACGTCCAGTTTTTCGAACATGGGGGAGTGAAACGATGGCATCATCTGACCAATCTCCGCGGTATCCCGCAAACGCAACAGCAGGATATCATTACCGGCAGCCCCGAAACAGACCAGCCTTGCCTCATTTGTTTCTGCGGTTAATTCATCAATGTGCTGCCAGACGCCGGGTCCGGTAAACGGAATTCTTTCAATTTCAAAGAAGACGGCAAGCTTGGCAAGCAGCCCTTCCATCAATGGTCTGGAGATACCACGTACCAGCCGGTGAGGGGCCAGGATAATAAGCCCGGGGTCGTTCAGACCCACCAGTGTCATCATTACGTAGTCATATGCCTGGTCACCGGCAGCAGCTTCCGAATAGGACCGTTTTTCCCGCCGGTAAGTAAGGGCGCTGGTATAGCGATGGTGCCCATCCGCTATGTACAGCGGCTGGTCCGCGAGACAGGCGGAAATCCGTTTGGCGTTATCCGGTCCGGTGATAGCCCAGACCTCGTGACGCTCCCCGTGAAGTGATGCTGTGCGAATCAGTGGCGGGCGGGTTATGGCACTCTCGAGCAGCTCGAATGTCTCCCGGCTCGGGTCTTCATACATTGCCAGTACCGGACTCGTATTTGCCTTGAGCATCCAGAGCAGGTCAAGTCTGTCACGGCGGGGTCCGGCCAGGGTACCTTCGTGGGGCCGGACAACCATCGTGTCCCACTCTTCGAGCCGGACGATTGCCGTCAGTCCACGACGCCTGTGTTCCCTCTCGCGGTACTGGAAATAGTGGTCGTGAAGGTAAAAGGCCGGTGTCTGGTCCACCTCCAGGATATGCTTCAGGAGCCACTCTTCGAGGACTGCTGCCGAGCGTGTATACCGGTTGTCTCCAACGGTGTCCTGGGGAAACTCCCGGCCGGATTCGAGCCGGACAAAATTATATTCGTTCCGCGCGTACAGTTCCTGCTGAAACTGCGGGGAAATAATATCGTACGGGGGGCAGATTACGCCGGATAAGTCACCGATTAGTGATTGGTTGTAGTGAATTCCATGAAACGGGCGAATCCTGGCCACTCTTACTCCTGTCAACCCTTCATACTATGATTCGTCTCAAATAAGTTTACTTTATACCCATGGTGTGCGCAAGTTGCCGTACTCGTTCTAAACCGTGAATTATCTGAGGAGAACCCCCAACTGTCATTACGAGGAGCCGCAGGTGACGAAGCAATGACAGTAAAATCAGTGAATCCCATATCAGCACCATCAAGGTGGACTTTTTAAATCTGAACTCATGGATTGGGACACGTTTGGTAATATTGGTTACCTGTCATTTTGAGCGTGATTTAAGAACAAAAGTTCCCGTGATAGCGGCAGGAGAATGCTTGCTCGAAGCAACGGCGAGGGGCTTTGGCAGCAAACCGGGTGGATTTCAGACGGGTCTTCGGTTAGTATGTAGCCACTATGACCCAGAGGTATTCTGTCCTGGTAGTGGGTGTAATCTCGGTCTCTTTCGCTGCCATATTTATCCGGCTGGCGGATGCACCACCACTGGTTATCGCTGCCTACCGGCTCTGCCTGGCATCCCTGGTAGTTGTCCCTGCGGCCTGGATACGCTCAAGAAAGGAGCTGCAAAATCTGACACGGAGAGAAGTAATCCTGGCTTTGCTCTCCGGGGCTTTCCTGGCGCTGCATTTCGGTCTCTGGATTGCTTCGCTCAGTTATACATCGGTGGCGAGTTCGGTAGTGCTGGTTACCGCCAATCCTGTCTTTGTTTCAATTGCATCGTACCTGCTCTTTCGGGAAAGGCTTGGAAAGCAGGTAATCGCAGGTATTGTGGTATGCCTGGCCGGGGCAGTGCTGATTGGTTACGGTAACTGGCAGCTTGGACCGCAACAGCTGCTGGGTGGCGTGCTGGCCCTGCTTGGTGCCCTTGCGGTGGCCGGATACCTGTTAATCGGCCGCCGGCTGCGCCAGAACATCAGCATACTGAGTTACGCAGCACTGACTTACAGTTCGGCTGCACTTCTGCTGCTGGCAGCAGCACTGGTTGCAGGTTATTCCCTGTTCGGGTACTCTCCGACTACCTACGGCATGATGGTACTGCTGGCGGTGGTACCGCAACTGCTTGGCCATACGTCGCTTAACTGGTCGTTACGTTTCGTGTCAGCAACACTGGTGACTATCGCCGTCCTCGGCGAGCCGGTACTGGCCACTGCCTTTGCCTTTGCGATACTGGATGAGGCACCGACAATCACCGAGATAATCGGCGGTACGCTTATCCTTGCCGGTATCTTCGTGGCGTTCCGAAAGAGCGGAGGAGGCTGGCGTGCCACGGATATCCCCGGGACGGAACGCTCTGCCGGTTAGAAATCGATAACGAATTCACCGTTCCGGTACAGGAGCACATCGTCCACCCATATCTCGCCGCCGTCATGCAGGTCACAGATGAGGTCCCAGTGGATGGCAGACTTGTTCTGACTGCCCGTCTCCGGATAACCCGCACCGAGTGCCATGTGGAAACTGCCACCTATCTTCTCATCGAACAGTATCTGGCGTGTGAAGCGGGTAATACCTTTGTTGGTACCAATGGCAAATTCACCGACCCTGCGCGCGCCTTCATCCGTATCCAGTGTTTTCAGCAGGAACTCTTCGTTCTTTTCCGCCGAGGCCTTCACTACTTGGCCGCCCTCGAACCAGAGCCGGACACCGGTGACTTCCCTCCCTCCTTCAATAGCAGGATATGAGAAATATACATGCCCTTCGAGGCTGTCCTCTACCGGACCGGTGAAAACCTCACCATCCGGCATGTTGTAACGGCCGTCACACTTCTGGAAAGTACGGCCGGTGATGTTCAATCGGAGGTCAGTCTCCGGTCCGATAACGTGTACCTTTTCCTTGCCATCCAGCCAGTCGACTATCTTCTGCTGCCAGGCTGAAAAACGCTGCCAGTATTCGATAGGATTGTCGGGGTCAGGCATACAGGCACTGTAAACGAAGTCTTCATATTCGCTGAGGCTCATCTCGGCGTCCTGGGCGCAGGCGTTGGTCGGGAACAGGGCAACCGTCCAGAGGAGCTCTTTAGCTGCCGAACGGCGCATCATTGTCTCCATCAGTTCGCTGCGTGCCTGGCTGTGCATAACCATCCGTGCCGGGTCAACACTGCTGAGTGCCTTGGTATTGTCTTCTGCGATGACGGATATCCGCACATCGCACGTGGAAATAATAAGCTTCA
>DUES01000026.1 GCA_011192055.1 Dehalococcoidia bacterium | reverse complement strand
TTGCTTGCCCTTGCCGGGGACATAGAGGTGGTGGGGGAAGCGGCCAACGGGAGCGAAGCACTGAAGACGGTCAAGGAGCTGACTCCTGACGTGGTGCTCATGGACGTCGCCATGCCCCTAATGGGAGGGCTGGAAGCCACCCGTAGGATACATAAGGAGTTTCCCAAGACAAAGGTGCTGATTCTAACCCAGTATGACGATAAGGAATATGTCTTCCCGGTTATCGAATCAGGAGCTTCCGGCTTTATCAGCAAAGTAGCAGCATCTTCAGAGCTCGCCTCAGGTATCCGCTCGGTTTATCAGGGAGATTCCTACCTTTCCCCCTCGGTGGCCAAGCTCCTGGTGGAAAACTACCAGCACACCGCCGGCGAACGAATCAAACAAGACCCCTACAACCAGTTGACGGAGCGAGAGCGTGATATACTCAAGTTACTGGCGGAAGGACACAGCACGCAGGGAATAGCAGACATTCTGGTGATTACGGCCAAGACTGTGGAGGGACACAAGACCAATCTCATGGCTAAACTCGGCATCCATAATCGCATTGATTTAGTCAAATACGCCCTGCGTAAAGGTATCATCAACTTCTGACATTTTCCGGCCTACCCCGCCGTATCTCAATCCCCGAACCCCTCTTTACACTTGCTATTCCAATGTCTCCTTTCTTATGCCTTCGGCAAACAAGGGGAAATTCATTAAAACTCAGGGGTTTTATCTACCGACCATCAGGGTAAAAACCCCATTCCGCTTTATTCAGGGATGGCTTATAGTATGACCTGAAGGTGTTCCTTGCGGGGAAGGAGGCCGATAATGGAAAAGAATACCAAAATTCTGATTGTAGATGACGAACCTGATTTTGCTGAGGCTTTAAAAGAGACTTTGGAAAATGAAGCCTACTCTGTATTTATCGCCTCTGACCGTGAACAGGCCGAGAAAATAGTTCGCTCCCAGGAGCCTGATATGATTGTCCTGGGCACGATTATGCCTCGAGGAGACGCGTTCCTGTTCCACAAGTGGATGAAACAGACATTGGGGTTCAGCAACCTGCCCGTTATGGTTATCAATGCTCCGCCGGAGAAGCAATTAATTAAGGGGTGGAGGATGGAAGAGGGGATGCAGTGTGATGCCGAGGACTTCCTGGCCAAGCCTGTTGAGCCAGTGGCACTGATACCTCGCATTCAAAAGCTGCTGGATAGAACAACGAAGAGGATTCGAGTATTAATCGTGGATGATCATGCCGTGGTCAGGGATGGCGTTAGGTCAGTACTTATCCTGCAGCGGGATATGCAGGTGATTGGTGAGGCAATTAATGGGAAGGAAGCGATAGAGAAAACGGCAGAGCTTCTGCCTGACGTGGTGGTGATGGATATTGTCATGCCGATAATGAACGGACTGGAAGCCGCTAAGGTCATCTGCAAGGAATATAAGTCGGCCAAGGTACTAATGTTGACCCAGTACGATGACGAGGAAAATGTCTTGGCCAGCCGTCAGATGGGAGCCATGGGGTTCATTCCGAAAGCGGCTGCCAGTTCCCGGCTGTTAACCGGAATACGGTCGGTAGCCCGGGGTGACCAGTCCTGGATAGAATCACTTCAACCCTATAGCTAGAGCTAAAAGAGGACTTGAGTGGAAGCAGTTACAATTACGCTTGATGGAGTAGAGGTCAGTGGTTATGGCGGGATGACTATTCTGGATTTAGCTCGAGAGTCAGGCGTGCATATTCCTACACTCTGCCACGACCCCAACCTTACGTCGATCGGTGCCTGCCGGCTCTGCCTGGTGGACGACGAGCGTTCGGGTGCCTTGCTCGCCTCCTGTGTTGCCCCGCTGGCGTCAGGAATGGTAATTAATACTCACTCGCCACGGGTAGTTGAGCATCGGAAGGCAATCCTCAAACTTATGCTGGCCAGTCATCCCGATTCCTGCCTTGTCTGTGACAAGGGAAACCGCTGTCAACTGCGCCAGCTGGCCGCAGATATGGGTATCGGGCTTATAGAATTCCAAAGAATCCCTCAACTGGGCGTCATTGAGGAGGTTAATCCCTTTATTCAACGAGACCTCTCCAAGTGCATCCTGTGCGGTAAGTGTATTCGAGCCGACCAGGAACTGGTAGTGGAGGGGGCTATAGACTACATCCACCGGGGTTCTGCGGCCAAGCCAGCCACATTGAATGACATGCCGCTGGAGAAATCTGAATGTACTTTCTGCGGGACTTGCGTGGCCATATGCCCGACCGGCGCCATCATGGAGAAGGAGAAGACATATACCGGCACCACGGCAACAATGGTCGAGACGGTATGCCCGTATTGCGGCTGCGGCTGTACCCTCTGTCTGGGTGTCAAAGACGGTCGAATAGTCCGGGCCAGACCAAGCGTGGAAAGCCCGGTAAACCGCGGTACTCTCTGTGTTCGAGGGTGTTACGGCTACGATTTCATTCATAGTCCAGAGCGATTGAGTAGACCTCTGGTTAAGGTTGATGGTGAGTTTCAGGAGACAACCTGGGAGCAAGCACTATCTCAGGTGGCTGCTGAGTTCAAGCAGATAAGG
>DUES01000025.1 GCA_011192055.1 Dehalococcoidia bacterium | reverse complement strand
TTGCCAATTTCGACGGAGTAAGCAGTCGGGCCATGTTTGGCGGGTACGGCATTTTTCACTATGACAGGATGTTTGCCCTTATTGCCGGTTCCGGACTCTACTTCAAGGTTGGTGATTCTAATATAGAATCCTTCGAAAATTCCGGAAGTCCCCGGTTCAGGACCATGCCGTATTACGAAGTCCCTGCCGATGTCCTTGAGGATAGCGATACCTTCGGGGAATGGGCACTGGCAGCGATAGCCATCGGTGATGCTGCTCCTGCAAAGAAGAGGAAACGTCCCTCACGAAAGTCCGGTACATGAGAATACAACCCCGACCGCCAGTTCCGGGCAGGGAGTAAATTTACAGTCTTCGTGTTCAGTCTCACCGGCTGACAGGGCGAAACTTCGGGAGTGAAATCTCCTCGGTAATATCCTCGAAGACCACCTCGACGGGCATTCCTATCCTGATGTCCTCAAGACGGCAGTCCACCAGGTTACTCGTAACGCGCGGGCCTTCTTCCAGTTCAACCGCTACTATGGCATACGGTACATCCTGTGCAAAAGCAGGGTGATAGACTTTATGGAATACATTCCAGGTGAAAATTGTGCCACGACCGCTTACTTTCACCCATTCCGTATCTTCAGAAGCACAACCGGGACAGATATTGCCGGGAGGATAACGGTAACAGCCACACTCGCGGCACCTCTGCATTACCAGTTCGTGGCGTTTTGCCGCTTCCCAGTAAGGGCGGCTTAACTCATCAATCCCGGGCACAGGTTTCTTATATTCAGTACTCATATCTATCTCCTCAGAATAACGGTGGCATGCTCGCTGAGAGCACCACCACTACTGGTGAACAGGGTTATTTCGGCATCAGGCACCTGTCGCTCACCACAGTCACCCCTGAGCTGGCGGACGGCCTCGTGGGTACCTACCCACCCCTGGATATACACCTCGGAAAGAAGCCCCCCGCTGGTATTCAGCGGCAGTTCGCCGCCCAAACCTATCCGGCCGTTTTCAACAAATGCCCCGCCTTCACCCTTACCGCAAAAACCCAGGTCTTCAAGCTGTATCAATACAATCGGTGTGAACGCATCATAGATTGCACACATATCGACGTCCCCGGGTGTGATGCCCGCCATATCGAAAGCAGTCTTACCCGATTGTGCCGCACCGCAAACAGTCAAAACAGGGCGCCTCAGCGGGTCGTTAAACGGATGTCCCTGACCCATCCCCATGATGTAAACCGGCGGCTGCTTGAGGTCACGGGCCCGTTCCGCAGTGGTAACAATCATTGCGCGTCCGGCGTCATGGACGGAACAGCAATCAAACAGGTGCAGCGGTTCAATGACAAGGCGTGAATTCTGATGGTCCTCAATAGTCATCGGGGTCTTCATCAGAGCCATCGGATTGAGCATGGCATGTTTGCGAAAGGTCACTGCTACCTCTCCGAACTGGCGGCTTGTCACGCCGTATTCGTGCATATAACGGCGGGCAATCATGGCGTAGCTGGAAGCGACCCCGAACTTACCGTAGGCGGCGTTGGTACTTGATGCCATCTGGTAGACTATCCCGCCACTTGAGCTACCCGTAGCCGAGGTATCAGCAAATACACAGAGGCAGTAGTTACATAGACCGGCATCTACCGCCATTGCCGCGAATTCGATAATGGCTCCGGCACTGGCGCCCTGTACCTGGTAGTCACCGCCAAAGCGGAGATAAAGGCCGAGTTCCTGCGCCAGGCTGAATGCAGAGACACGAGGGTCGGTGGGACACGGTTCAATGAGGATTCCGTCAATGTCATGTATCTTGAGACCGGCATCGGAGGCCGCGTTTCTTGTCGCTTCCACGTAAAGGCTCATTGCACTCCGACCGGGCAGTTTCCCCTGAGCGGTATAGCCCAGTCCTGCTATGGCAGCTTTATCTCTCAGACCCACAATATCCTCCATTTTACGCACAAGTCATGCGTCAGTTTGCCATGTCCGCCGGTAAAAATCAATAAGCGAGGCAGTGGGGACTAGCGGTCACTTAATTCTACCTGCGTGGCACCGTTACCACCATGGAAACGGTCGGCAGGTCCAAATGACCTTACCAGGCTGTGTCCGGTCAGGTAGCGACCCACTTCCTGCCGCAGGACACCCGTACCTTTGCCATGGATTATCCAGACACGGTACAAGCCTGCCCGAAAGGCATTATGCAGAAAGGTATCCAGTTTAGGAATCGCTTCGTCAACCGTATGCCGGTGAAGGTCCAGCTCTTCGAGGTTTATTCTCATAATAGATGTGCCTTCTATTATAACATGAGACTGCCCGTGCTGACTCTCAGGTTATCGGAATTCAGGTACGGGCTTCGAGCCAGTTTTCAATATCGGTCAGCACTTTGTTACGTCCGGGCTCGTTATATATCTCATGGTGATATCCTTTGTAGAAGAGCACTGTCTTGTCTACAGAGGATACATTATCATACATCAACTGGCTGCTCTGCGGGTCGGAAAGTCTGTCTTCGTTACCATGCATGATGAGGACCGGCAGTTGTATGTCTGACAATCTCTGTCGCAACTGTTTCATCACTTTCAGGAGTTCTGAGCCAAGTCGGGCACT
>DUES01000024.1 GCA_011192055.1 Dehalococcoidia bacterium | reverse complement strand
GATGCCGCACCCGGAACGCTTCATCCGGGGTATCCAGCACCCGCAGTGGACGCGCAGGGAAAAAACCGAACACGGCGATGGTTTCCGAATATTCCAGAATGCCGTCCAGTGGGTCAAGAGCAGTTAATCCTCTACCTCTATGCTGTATTGCCAATCAATAGTTGGTAACTCCGGCAACTACCCGGTTTTCGTTACGATGTCGATTATTCCTCGTTAAAGACCAGTACCTGACCGTCAGCGTAGGTTATACGCAGCGTACCGTTGTCAGTCTCAAACTTCTCCGCAGACTGTAGTGCGGAAAGGTAAGCGGTTTCCTGGTCCATGACGCCTTCGGGATCCATGCAGTACATCTCGGTACTCGCCACCGGACCGAATGTAATTTCAGTACCCTTGACCTCGTATGAACCGAAGTAGTTATTGCAGCCCGCTATACCGTTAACCTGCCCATCGGAAAATTCCGCCGTGACCCTGGTTTCCTCGATAACTGCTGTGGGACTGTCCGCGTCACCGTATGATTCAAGCAGCCACTTTTTACCTTCAAGCTCCGCCGCGCTATTAGAAGTGCACCCGACTACACCCAGAGTCGCTGCCAGTACTATAAGAATGATTAGGCCAAATAGTCCTCTCCTCATTTCAACCTCCCCCTCATTGTCGTTGTGTCAGTCCTGTCTATTCTATATACGTTCAACTGACCGGACTGTCACAGGATAAAATATATAAAATCCGGTAGACGGCTACTCGATTTCTTCCTGTCGCATCATGTCCCACGTCTCATCCATGACGGCGGATTTCACTTCACCCTGCTCGATACTTATCACGGCTATATGGCCGGTAAGTACCTGGGCAAGCATCATCCCTTCCCGGTCCCCGTAACCGGCAGCCCGACTGGTAAACTCATAATTGAAGACCCAGCAGTACGGGCAACGTGCCGTCAGGGTGTTTGCCAGTTCCAGGGTATCCTCCATGCCGTCATATATAAATGTAGGGCTGGACATTACATAATCTTCAGCAATGTCACGGCTCCACTCCTCCGACATCAGGGTAAGGGCACTGGTCTCGGTTACGGTACCGTCACGCTTAACGTTAGCCTGCCAGTGCCAGCCGCCCTGGACACTCGTTATTGTGAGATTGTGGTTGATATACTCGGGCGCTACCACCGGGGAGTTTACCTTAACCGTCAGTCCGTCCGAAGTAAATACCTTCGTGGCCTGACCTACCAGTCCTTCAGGAGTGGCATCTTCGCTTTGCCACTTGAGTCCTGTACCCGGTGCATTATCGGGGCCATGCTCGCGAAGGTATTCCAGGGCAGCATCCCTTGCTCCCGCCGCATCAGTGACTTGTTCAGTTGGGGCAGGTTTGCTCGTACAACCTGTCAGCAGTAGTACCATCAGTCCTGCCGCCAATGCCAGCCTGAATACGATATTCATCGAGTTCCTCCTTTGCTGACGAGTCAGGACCAGCGTTCGGGACTACTTACGCTTTCGCCCGACAGCCGCAAGCGGCGCTACCGTCAGCCATGCAGTAATTGTTATCAGCATTGCCATAGGATACCTGATTGTCTCTATCCCGAATTCCGGAGCAATAACTCCCCAGAGGGCCATCAGGATGAGTGAGCTCAAGAAGAAACCGGGTATCGCCGCCAGAACTGAAAAGTAACCAAACATATCGCACCTCCACTCACCGGAAATATGAATTGCCAACAGGATATAGTTATTGGAGATGGCTGTCAACTACAGAATGGTCAGGTTATAGTATTCTCCAGAACACTTTTTAAGCGCTCAATCAGGAACCAGAGTCCACCATTGCCCAGGGCAGTTCGCTGGCAGTATCCCATTGCTCGCGGGCGTAGAAACTGGTGTCCAGTCCGGTTTCCAGGACTGCCTGGCGCCATTGCGACAGGGTAGTAGTCCGGATAGTTGCCAGCACCTCACTTACCTTCAGGTCACCCCGGGCAAACACTGCCTGGACCTCGCTCCAGGCAAGACTGTCCGCCTTGACACGGATTCCCAACGGCTCAAGATCCTGTTTAAGCCAGGACAGACGCTGTTCAAGAGTCGCCGGTGCGGCCATACCGAGCCACTGGAACGGTGTGCCTGCCTTGGGTATAAATGATGAAACTGTCAGCGTGATCCTGCCGCTCCTGGATTGCCGGTTAATGACATCCCGGCACTTCAGTGTTAATTTGATGGCTTCGCCGATATCGTCATCAGTCTCCGTGGGCAGGCCAATCATGAAGTAGAGCTTGAGTTGCTGAAAAGCATGTGCAGCAGTTTTACTGACCGCTTCCAGGATATCATCCTCGCTGAAACCTTTGCCGATAATGCGGCGCAGTCTTTGAGAGCCTGCCTCCGGGGCGAGGGCAACGGTTTTCGTGTTCCGGGCTACTGCTGCCAGTACGGTGTCCGACAGCGGTTTGATACGCAGTGAACTGACCGAGAGTTCTGCACCCATTTTCTGAATTCTGCTGACCAGTTCCTCAATACCGGGGTGATCAGTTACTGCCGGACCGACCAGGCCGATTCGTTTACGGGACTGCAGTCCTGATTCTGCCTGCGCAAGCAGACCCTCAACGGAGCGAAAACGGGCCGGATGAAAGGCCTTACTGACGAGACAGAAGTTACAGCCCCAGGCACAACCCCTCTCCACTTCTATCATGTGGAGGTTACCCAGTTCGGTGTCAGGCGTATGTATGACGGACTCCACGGGAAACTCATCGAGATTGGTGACCCACTGCCGGACTACCTGTTGTTCATTGTGTGCACCCGGTAGATAGACACCGGGTAGCGCAGCCAGGTCCTTCAGCAGGTCCTTTCGACTGCTGCGGATGCCCTCTGACAGTACGGGCAGCATGGCAGGAAGTATTGCTTCCGCCTCACCTATGCACAGGCAGTCGAAGAAGGGTGAAAGTGGTACGGGATTAGCCGTAATACAGGCGCCGCCGGCAATCACCAGCGGGTGGGACTCATCGCGCTCTTTGGCTAATATGGGGATGCCGCTGGCCCTGAGGATGCTGACTACGTTGAAGTAGTCGAGTTCATAGGTGACGGAAAAAGCGATGACGGCATAGTCGGTAAGCGGCCGGCCGGACTCCAGGCCGAGTGGCGGTGAGTTGTTTTTTTCGTGGAATACCCGCTCACAGACGACGTCCGAATAACTGTTGAGCAGGTGGTAGATAGCGTGAATGCCCAGGTTGGACATGCCCAGGTAGTAACTGTTCGGGTAGACCAGGGCAACGGGAAGCCTGCCTCCCCAGTCTTTTATGACGGCGCCCTGTTCGCGGGAGAGGATAGTTTTTCTGTCGTTTGGTTTATGGGCAGGCATATATTGGTATCAACCTCTTACGAGTATATTTACTATAATACCTGTCCTTATAGTAAATGTCATTGCGAGCGTGGCAGAGTAATCTTGTTCTACTGTATATATGTTCAGCGCAAAGAATAACAAGGGGGACACCCCCTTGTACCCCCGTTCAAGAGGGATTCTCCGCCCCTTCTGAGGGGCGATGAATCCCTCTTGACACCCCAAAACGGTGTGAAGGGTAGTCTCTGGTGGTGGTTATCTGCACCTTATAGACGAGGTGCGGTTTCTGGTCAATAAATATCTTTTCGAGCGAAGCAATCTGAGAGGAAAGGGGGTAGAGACTGCTTCGTCGCTGGTGCTCCTCGCAGTGACCATTTGTGTCTGTCATTGCGAGTGAATCTGCTGGTTTTACCAGCAGACTGAAGCAATCTCATTGAAAAGTGACGGTGTGTCCATGTCATTGACATGGACACACCGGTCCTGTTTTGGATTAAGTTTACTACTCGCTAAGTATCTTGCTGCAGGAATTAACGATCTTTGTGATTTCCTTCATGGAATCAACGGACCGACCTGATGCGGCAAGGATATCGGCTCGTGCCAGGTTGCCTTCTATATCCTGTTTACGCTCTTCAGGTACTGCTTCAGCCGTAATGGCGGCCAGTAACCTCCGTTCATCGGCTCGGCTATCGCCAATATAGGGAAGGTTATCGTACCAGAGCAGACATTCCTCCCAACTGCTGAAAGGAACGCGTTCCTGTACCATCCCCGCAATTTGTTGTCCCTGTTCTCTGGCTCTATCTATTGCATGGTTCAGGTCGAAACGCGTAGCCGGTACGGGGTCAAGAGCGCGTATATGCATAATCTGAAAGAAATGGTACAAAGGCCGAAGCCCGATTGTCATACCGTTTCCGGTTCCGCCGGCAATAGCAATACCGAATGCGGGTAAACCCCTGAGCTTGCCAGACATGGCAAATATGCGAAACATCTTGAGGAAGAAATACCTTACCATTGCACTGGTGTCCCACCAGTACACCGGTGAACCCAGGACAAGTCCGCCGCAGTCCAGGAGTTTCTGGCTGAGATATTCGAAGTTCTCATCTTCATAGGTGCATTTCAGGTTTTTCAGGCATACCCAGGGCAGGCAGTCACGGCAGGCGTTAACAACGTAGTCGGACATTTGCACCAGTTCGGTGGCTGCGCCT
>DUES01000230.1 GCA_011192055.1 Dehalococcoidia bacterium | reverse complement strand
GCAGCAGAAGCCGGTTAATAAAATTACAGGTACAGGAAGTGGAAGGAAGTACATTGGATAGAGAGCAAACAGGACAGAGCGGGCTAAACGGTTACCGGGTGCTGGACCTTACTGATGAGAAGGGATTTCTTTGCGGCAAAATAATGGCTGACCTTGGCGCAGACGTAATCAAGATTGAACCGCCGGGTGGTGACCCGAGTCGATATACGGGACCTTTCTACGAGGACAAACCAGACCCCGAGAAAAACCTGCAGTGGTGGGTATTCAATACCAGCAAGCGTGGTATTACGCTGGACGTGACCAATGAAGACGGACGCAGTGCTTTTCTGCGCCTGGTTGAAGACTCTGACTTTGTTATAGAGTCGTTTATGCCGGGACGAATGGCCGAACTTGGTCTGGGTTATGAAGAACTCAGTAAGGTTAATCCTGGGATAATATTGGCTTCTATCAGTGGTTTCGGGCAGGACGGTCCCTATGCACGGTATAAGGCAACGGACATTGTCTGCCAGGCTATGGCCGGGATTACCTATCTTACCGGAGACCCGGACCGTGCGCCACTGCGGATAAGTGTTCCGCAGTCGTTTCTAAACGCCTCCAACGATGCTACTACGGGTGCTCTTATTGCGTTGTGGCACCGGGAGAAAACAGGCCTGGGTCAGTGGGTTGATGTTTCGGCCCAGGAGTGTGTGGCATGGCAGGGATTCTCAAATCAGACATTCTGGTTTATGCAACAGGAAAGTCCGACACGTGAGAACCAGGCGCATAATTTGCTGACGGTGGGGCGGCCGACTGTACCCGATATTTACCGGTGCCGGGACGGATATGTACTTCTTACTCCTGAAAGAGGCCGCAACGGCAGGCGTACCCGTAAACTGGTCGACTGGATGGTAGAAGAGGACTCGTGTCCTTCTGTTGTCAGTGAGTTTGACTGGGAAGAGACGGTACTTCCCCCGGTTGATTTAACGGAAGAGGAGAGAGAGCAACTGATTCTTGAGATGGTGCAGACCGCTTTTGAGATGCGGCGGCACTTTCAGAAATTCTTCCTGACGAAAGATAAGCAGGAGTTGTTCCAGCAGGCCGTTGAACGCGGCTTCCTGTTAGCCCCATTGAATGATATTAAAGAAGTAGCCGAACTTGTGCAGTTCCGGGCGAGGGAATTCTGGCAGGAAGTTGAGCACCCTGAGATAGGTAAGACACTGATGTATCCCGGAGCGCCGTTTCGTTCTAATGGTATGCAGTACCGTATACGAAGTCGGGCACCACTGATTGGCGAGCACAATGATGAAATCCTGTCCGGTAAGTTGAAACCGATACGTCGTCAGGAAGCTGCTCATGATCTGGCTGCTTTGGAAAACGTAGATTCCACGGAGGCATTTCGCGGGTTGAAGGTCCTGGATTTCACCTGGATTACGGTAGGGCCGCGGTCCGTCCGTTATTTCGCAGACCACGGAGCGACCGTTGTCAAGGTAGAGGCACCCGAACGTCCCGATGGTGGCCGGGGGATTCCTCCCCTCAAGGATATGATGCCGCATCCGGACCATAGTGCCTGGTTTTGCATTTATAATATCAACAAGCATGCCATAACAATAGACCTGACCAAACCGGAGGGGATTGAGCTGGTAAAGAAACTTATTGTTTGGGCCGATGTACTCATCGAATCCTTCAGACCCGGAGTGATGAAGCGCTTCGGACTTGATTATGAGTCAATCCAGAAACTGAATCCGGGACTGGTGTACGCCAGTACTTCAATGTTCGGGCAGAGTGGACCGTACCATCAATACGCGGGATTTGGTCATCATGCTGCTGCCATAACCGGGTATGATTTGATTACCGGCTGGCCGGACCGGGCACCCTGCGGGGCTTTCTGGGCGTATTCGGACCATGTTGCACCGCAGATGCTTGTATCCGCAATTGTTACAGCCTTACTGGAGAAACGCCGCACCGGAGTGGGTCAGTATATCGACCAGGCGCAGAATGAAAGCGCCCTTCTTTTACTGGGCACTCCTCTGCTGGATTATGCCGCAAATGGAAGAATCGCCGAACGCCTGGGTGGTCGTGACCCAAATGCCTCGCCGCATGGCGCTTTTCCGTGTCTTGGCAAAGACAGGTGGTGTGTCATGGCTGTGCAGACTGATGAGGAGTGGCACAGGTTAAGCCGGGTCATGGGACAACAACCGGGGCTGGCAGAAGACCCGAGATTTGCCACCCTGGCGGACCGCAAGGCAAACGAGGATGAACTGGAGGCTCTGGTAGGACAGTGGACTGGAAAGTATAATCCGTTTGAACTGATGAAACTGCTCCAGGAAGCCGGGATTGCCGCCGGGGTTGTTGAGACTGCCGAAGACATGCACCACGACCCGCAGTTCCGTTACAGGGAGCATTTCCTGGAGTTCGAACACCCCGTGATGGGGAAAGTATACGTTGATGCATTACCTCCCAGGTTCTCAAGGACTCCGGCACGGCAGTATCTGCCTCCCCCCTGCCTGGGCGAGCATAATGCCTACGTCTGTTCGGAAATACTGAGCCTGCCGGATGAGGAGTTTGTAAACCTGATTGAGAAAGAGGTCTTCGGGCCACTCTAGTAAATAATGTTCGCGACTTGACCTGTCCCTTCCGGTAGTAGTACCCTGTGCTGATTACCGGGCGGAGTAGGAGTGTAAGATGAACGAAGTAACAGTACACCGGGGGATAGTCAGGACGGGACGCGGAGCGGGTGCCGGCATCATGTCAGAGCCCGGTGTCCTTGATGGTTTTAAGCAGTGGACGGGACTTTCTCCGGTACCGGGGACGCTGAATATACTGTTTACYGAAYCCTTTRACCTGAAMMTKCTGCACTATATCSCTACTGCCGAYATGGGACTCAAAATTGACTTTGATGAACTGGGGATARAGTTYGAGGGAGAGGCAGGYTGGTACTTYAGCCTGGCAGTTGTCGCTGACMRGTATCGYGCATTTATTTTCTTTCCCAMCTGGACTGATGACCCCASCAGGTATGCMGAAMTRATRAGTYCYYATCATCTYCGCAGTACGCTYRAYCTYCAGGATGGSGACCCGGTKGAGTTYACAMTGGTTGAAAAATTCACATANAGRTNRTCCGGTMYKWRMAGTRATMRKRARAATYTGCRTCCKGNNTTTTKTAYYGGTGNRAAGKGTRTTGACAGTTTAAGSGTYACCGGNTTATATTTGTRGTTCCTGAGAAATCCAGTCKTCNSGGGAGGRTATGATGGAGCAGGTGAAGTGCGAGAAGTGTGACCGCGAATTCTCARACCAGCCGAATGARTMTCCCGGCAAGGTCTATGTCCACCATGGCAAGATTATGTGCGAGGACTGCCTGGTGGATATGGGTGTAGTACCGGACTCAGCAGACCCGGCGCAGACATACCGCTATACCCGTACCGAGTTGTTCCGCATCATGTAATGTAAGAAGATAGCTACCTTTCAACATACGGCACATTCCCGGAGGTATACCGGCAGGGAATTCTGTGGCACGGTTTCAGAGCTGGGGGCGTACGGTTACTTGTGAATGCGTTTCAGTTCGAAGACCACCGGATTTGCTCCGTCCGGGCAGGCGACGGTGGCGGTATCCGGGTTGTCCGACCAGGGGAAAGCACCGCCGAACATAAGCACCCGCAAGGTAGGTGAAATCGCATCGAATGCTGACAGGCAGATACCTTCCGGTGTCTTCCCGCTTATTAAAAATTCCTGACCGACGTTATGACCTGCGCCACAACTGCCTTTCTGGGATATCACCGTAGCAATCACATCATACATTTCAGCCATTCTTACGCCTCCAGCTGTTAGTCTGCCAGACAACGGGGAGTCGTGATAGTCCATCCAGTATAATGGTTGCTGTGAGTGACGTCAATCGTTATCATTTTCAAATGTTGACGTATCAGGCTGTGTTCGCTATGCTCTATCTATCTGTATCAGGAGGAAATTCATGGAGTGGAAAACACGGATTACCGAGTTATTCGGCTGCAAGTACCCTATCCTGGAGGGTGCCTATGCAGGATTCGGGAACTGGCAGTTTGCCGCGGTCTGTGCTGAAGCGGGGACGCATGGTTGTATTACGGCTTCAACATCGCGCACACCGGAGCAACTGCGTGAGGACATACGAAGTTGCCGGAAGGCTACCAGCGGGTCGTTCGGGGTAAACCTGAGTTTTGGAATCTGCCCCCGTATTGACGAGATGCTCGAAGTGTGTATCGAGGAAAAGGTTGCCGTGGAGACGGCAATATACAAGCCGGACTCCCTGGCTCCCCGTATCAAGGAGGGCGGTATTCCGTGGATTCATAAGTCGGCCAGGGTGAAGGATGCCCAGCATGCCGAAGAACTTGGTGCGGACGCCGTGATAGTGGTTGGCCTGGAAGGCGTTGGCTTTAAGAGCCCGGAGCAGTTACCGACGTTCGTGACGACAAGCTGGGGCAGCAAACAGTTGAAGGTGCCGTTCGTTGCCGCCGGCGGTATTGGTGACGGCCGCGGTTTCCTGGGGGCACTGGCGATGGGGGCGGAAGGTATCATGATGGGCACCGCCTTCATGGCGACGAAGGAATGCCCGACCAACGAGGCTTCAAAGCAGGATATGGTGGAAAGCAGCCCGGACAATCCCAGGCTGCGCTGGCGGGTGCTTTCGCATGCTTCACCAAGAGATTATGCGGAAGTGCTGCGGCAGCGTGCTGACAAGCCGCTGAGTGAATGGCTGCCGCTGCTCGAACGTATCCAGCCCAAGGCGTCGGACTGGGAGGGTCCGGCAGACATTCCGGAACCGACCCGGATAGGCTCGCTGGCGGTGGGTGCGATAGACGGTGTCCCGACGGTCAAGGAGTTTATTGACAGTATGGTAAGGGAAGCCGAGGAGATAGTTGAAAAGTGGGGGTGGGTAAAGGGGAGGTAGGGGGACTACGTCCAGTAGTCCTCACTCGATACCGGTACAGCCTGAATCTGGTGGAAGGTCGTGTGACCCACTGCGTAGACGAACCTGAATGTCCTCCGGGTCTCATGCAGCTCATTCGTAAGCTTGTTACTGTAGCTGACTGATATGCTGACCCGGCTGTCGGGGGTGCCAATCCTGTCGACCTGTTCTTCTTCTACAAGGTATGTTGGTCCTGCCTTGACGCCCGGGAAGATTACGGAAGGTAATTCTTTTTCTTCCCCTAACTGCTGAGTTTCAATTTGGCCACTACTCTGTATATACCATTCACACTTTATTGTTGTCCCGTCAGCCGGGATGTCGCCGGTATTCTCGATTTCAGCATAAAGATACGCCCGGTTGCGATTGAAATCTCTGGCCAGGGTCAACATCACATTGAGGAAAGGTCTGGTGCCTGCCCTGGTGAGTTCGAGTCCCTTGTTTGTTGCATCCAGCGAATCGTGGGCGCTCATGGATGCCAGTATTGAGCTAACTGCTGCTATACTTGCGATTAGAATGGTTACCCAGAAAAGTATATAGCCTGATATATGAGTGTATACCTCAGTTAAGTCACCGAGCATCCATAATAATATGGCAATAATTATCTCTACTATGGTAACTATGATATTTGTAATAACAGGGCGAGAGTGGAACCAACCCGGACTACGCTCAGCTTTATTCACCCTATCCTCTC
>DUES01000023.1 GCA_011192055.1 Dehalococcoidia bacterium | reverse complement strand
GTCTTCCTCGGTCCATACAGGGGTCAGCACTACCTCAGCATCTACTTTGGCAAGTTCCGCCCTGACTTCATCGGCGCCGCCTATTCCGGATACCACTTTGAAAGACATCTCTTTTACCGACCTCCTAATTAAATCCTGATGATTATGTGCATTGGAGATATGCCTCAAGGGACACTTTAGGTTTCCTGCTGACCATTGTCAAGTAGGCTGAATAAATATACCACTGATATATCGTCGTGTTGTTCTACGGCCAGGTGCATCATTGTCGTTTGCTTGACATGCAGTGGGTAAAGCCATATTATCAGTATCACTTATGTGTGCGTCTGATATCACATCCATACATCGTAAAGGGATGCCGGTCACTGCCGATGCCTCGAAGTGCACCGGGTGCCTGATATGCGAATTGCGTTGCTCCCTCCGGTTCGAGAAGGCTTTTAATCCTGCCCGGGCAGCAATAGTAATACGCAGGCAGACGGACTCCCCTGTCGAATACACGATATCCTTCACCGAAAAGTGCGATAGCTGCGGAATATGCGCCAGCTACTGTCCGTATGGCGCTCTGTCCCAGGAAAAACGTGAAGGGACCGCCTTCGAGTGAGTACACCGGGATATAACGGAACTATTCTTTATGTCAATTTAACTGATGGCAGTACCAGGGTGGAACAGCTTGACCCGGACCTGGTGCAAACGCTCATTGGCGGGTTCGGTATCAACAACCGGCTGATGTATGACCTGATGCCTGCAGACGTAGACCCTTTATCCCCCGAAAACCTGATTATTGTCGCGGCGGGGCCATTTGCCGGTACCATGATTCCGGGCGGGGCGAAGGTGGTAATCACAACCAGGTTCCCCATAAACGGGGCTATTGCTACGGCAGCCGGAGGTGGCAGTTTCGCACCATTCATGAAGTGGGCCGGTATCGACCACATGGTTATCAGCGGACGCGCGAAGCAACCGGTCTTTCTTAAAGTTTCTCAGGGACAGTACTCGCTGGAAGATGCCTCAGACCTCTGGGGCCGGGATACCTATGAGACTACCGATATCCTGCGAAAAAGATATGAACCCTGCAGTGTCATTGCCATGGGACAGTCCGGCGAAAGCCTCGTTAAGAATTCCACTGCTTTCGTGGATAAGGCAGGCACCATCGGCAGGGGTGGCCTTCCCGCAGTAATGGGTTCGAAGAACCTGAAGGCAATAGTCGTTGAACAGGGAGAAGTACCGGTGCAGATAGCTGACCGGGCTGCCCTTCACCGGCTGGTGAATAAGCTCCACGAACGTATTATGAACTGGCCCGGGCGCCAGCTTATCCAGGAAAATGGACTGATGCCCGCACCACCGGACCTGTCTGAAATTCACCTGAGAACCAGGAGCCCCCTGGCCTGCCCGAGTTGTCCACTGGCGGACAAGGTAATGGTATGCCTGGACGAGGGACCCTATGCAGGACTTCAGACATACATGCCGCATTTTGCCACTACCCGCCTGGGTGCCACTGACAGTGCGCAGGCGTATGAGAATTCAATCAGGTACTCTGATGCTCTAAACCGCTACGGCATTGGCGGTACCAACTTCTCCGGTTTCTTCGGGCAGATTGTTGACCTTTTCCAGGAAGGAATCATCACCATCGAAGATACCGGCGGACTCGAACTCAGGAATGATATTGATACCGCTATACAACTCATCCGGATGACGGCCTCCCAGGAAGGTTTCGGTAAAGTTATCGCTGAAGGACCGGAGGCAATTGCACGCCTTATCGGCAGCAGTGGTGAAGAGTATATCTCACACATAAAGGGCCTTGGCGTTGTCTACGACCCCAGGATGCGCGGACTGGGAACCATGGAGTTTGAGGAAATAACCTCCCCGAGAGGCGCCCATGTATCTGCAGCCGGCTCTCCTTCCTACGATTCGGGGCGTACCCTGGTTGATTTCATCCGGCATGGTGAGAGAATGGGCGCTCCTGCTGAGTCTCTGAAACGAATGGAGGAGGCCGGGGTCTTCAATCCGGGGATATACAGCAGGTACAGCGAAGACTGGTATGCGCTTTTCAATAGCCTCAGCCTGTGTAACCGTGCCCAGGTGAACCGGTTCTACCACGTGAATACAATTGCCGAACTCTATTCGGCGCTGACGGGCATCCAGGTCTCACCGCAGCAACTTATGCATCTGGCGGAACGGGCATGGACAATGGGTAAACTGTTAAATGTCAGAGAAGGTTTCGACCGCCGGCAGGACCGTGCACCCGAGACATGGTTCCGTCCCCTGGTCAGAGACGGACAGGAATACCGGCTGCACGACTACCAAGGCACGGCTGAACTGGACCGGCAGGACGTTGAGAGATACCTGGACGATTACTACCAAGAGCGGGGCTACGACAAAGAGACCGGGCTTCCCACAATTAATAAGCTCACAGAGCTGGGCCTTGAGGATATCGGCAGGGAACTGAATCTCCCCGACAGGTAACAACCGCTCCTAGTGTGGATAGTTACTGACGCTCGTTTACCCCGAGGTTTTCCATCGCTCCTTCGAATTCCCGCCGGTACCGCTCCGCTTCGTGTGAGAGTTCCTCCCATTCGCGGGTCAGTTTGCTTATTGACTCCTTGAGCAGACGGTGTTTCTCGATAGCCTGTACCACCCGGTCGCTTTGCTGATACTGTTCCTGGTCGGAGAACTGACCTTCAACCAGTTTGAGTTCATCTTCCAGGCGGGAGATTTCATCCTCAATCCGGGTGAGACGCTTGTTTGCCGTCGAGCTTTTACGGTAATACCTGTTACGCAGCTCTCCCTCGGCCTGTTTACGCTTGCGGCGGTCTCCCCTGGCAGTATCAACAGTTTTACCGGCCGGTACTGTTTTTTGAACAGGCTCCGCATTTTCTGTATCCGTGGAGCTTCGCCAGTACAGATAACCATCGTAATCGCCGGGAAAAACAGCAAGCTGACCGTTACGTACCTCGATTATCTTGTTGGCAATCTGCCGGATGAAGGTACGGTCATGCGTGATAAAACACAGCGTCCCACGGTATGCTTCGAGAGCATCGGTTAAAATCTCTCGTGAAGGGATATCAAGATGGTTGGTAGGCTCGTCCATAAGCAGGAAATTGGCAGGTCGTACCAGCATTTTCGCCAGCGAAACGCGGGCTTTTTCACCACCGGAGAGGACACTGATATTCTTAAAGACATCATCCGCAGTAAACAGGAAAGCCCCGGCAATACCCCGCAACGCCTGTTCCGTTTCATCCTGGGCAACAGTTTGCAGTTCTTCAAGTACGGTATTGCGCGGCTCCAGGAGTTCAAGCTGGTGCTGGGCATAATAACCTGCCGTTACCCTGTAGCCGGGTTCCCGTTCCCCCTGCTCAAAGGGGAGTACTCCGGCGAGCATTCTGAGCAACGTTGTCTTACCGGCACCGTTTGGTCCGACCAGGGCTGTCCTGTCACCCCTGTTCAGAACAAGATTGAGGTCCTCATAGACAACGTTCGAGCCGTATGCTTTCCTGATGTGGTTCAGCCTGATTACTTCCTGGCCGCTCCGTACGGTAGCCGGAAAGGAAAACTGCACTTTTCTGGTAGCTCTGGGTACTACCACTTTTTCCATTTTCTCCAGCTTTTTTATCCGGCTCTGCACCTGGGTAGCCTTGGTGTTCTTGGCCCGGAACCGTTCGATGAAGCGCATCTCCTGCTTTATCTTCTGTTCCTGCTTTCTTGCTGCGGCCTGTCTTGTTTCCAGGTCCTTCCTGCGGGCGTTTATATAGCCGTCATAGTTGCTGTTGAAGAGAAGCACTCCTTCCGGTTCAAAGGCAAGCACTTTTCCTACCACGCGATTCAGAAAAGCACGGTCATGCGAGGTAACCAGCACTGAACCCTGGTACTTCTCAAGGTAGTTCTCGAACCATATGCAGGACTCCAGGTCAAGGTGGTTTGTGGGCTCGTCAAGCAGCAGGATATCAGGTTCGACCATCAGGAGCCGGGCAAGACGGGCCCTCATCAGCCAGCCACCGCTAAACTCTTTCAAGGGTCGTTCAAAATCGGATTCAGCAAAGCCGAGGCCACCGAGGATAATTTTAGCCTCGTATCCGGCATCGTATCCGCCTGCTACTTCATAGCTGTGCTGAAGTCTGCCCAGTTCTTCCAGGAGTGCGGGTATTTTCTCCCTGTCCGGCTCCTCGGCCAGCGTTTCCTGGAGCAGTTCAATCCTGTGAGCAATGCCCGTTACCTGTGTTGAGGCACCGGCAACATCTTCAATCAGTATACCTTCGGGTGATTTGGCAATATCCTGTTCCAGGTAGCCTACAGTCATACCCCTGCTCATGGTCACGTTACCTGAATCAGGCTGGATATTACCAACAATAATCTCGAACAGCGTGGTCTTGCCACAGCCATTGGGTCCTACCAGGGCTACCCGGTCTCTGGCGCCAACGGTGAAGCTGACCGAACTGAACAAGGTCCGGTCTGCGAATGATTTGTTTACATTTATTACAGTAAGCATGGTTAATCACACAACAAATCTAATTATACAGGCGCTGGAACATAAAGTGAAAACCGGAGATTCCGGTTTTGTGGGAGACGATTACCGGAATGCCGGTGTAAATCACGACTATGGCTGGTGTTTTGTCCTGTAGTTTGCTGTCACCGGACGTTGTGTGTCCGTCCACAGTGCGGACACTTCACGCTGTTTGACTTAAGTTTGGG
>DUES01000229.1 GCA_011192055.1 Dehalococcoidia bacterium | reverse complement strand
GAGACCAAGCCCGGCAGCCAGTGTCCCGGTGATAATGACTCCCGGGAGTGCCGGTAATGCGAGGAATGTAGCAAGCGGGGCGATCAGTGATATGATACCAAAGTAGCAGGCAATCAGCGGCCACACAGTGACCAGCACGCCCAGCGTAATGCCGAGGTTATCCGTGATGTAGCGGCCTGTTGACGCTACCGGGCTGTCTTCCCCGAAAACTCGACCGACCAGTTCTCTGCCATGAGACTGCAGAAAGGGGGATACGGTAGTAAGGCCTGCCATTGCCATAAAACTCAACTGGAAAGAGACGTCCCATAGTATCCGCGGGTTGGTAAATGTCATTATAGCCGCTGCGAAGGCAAGCCCCGTGATGGCACTGCGTTGCCTGCCCAGGATATTTGCCGCCAGGAAAAGGCTTACCATTATGGCTGCCCGCAGAATCGGAGGGTCCAGGCCTGAAATCACGGCATAAAACCAGACTCCAACCATTGCCAGCCAGATATGTGCGTGCCTTCTTTTGCCGAAAAGGCGGGTGCCGGCTTCCAGCAGCATACCCGCTATGATGCTGAGATGAAGACCGGAGATAGCCAGCAGGTGCGAGGTGCCACTCCGCGAAAAATCATCCTTCAGGGACGATGGGATTCCCTTGCGCAGGCCGAGGATAACACTCTGTGCTACCGAGGCATGAGGTTCGGGCAGAATCTCCGCTAGAGATTTGGATAAATTATGCCTTAGAGAGTAAATCCATGCCAGTGGCCTGATGCCGTTTCCCGTGTCCAGGACCTCAATCGTGGGATAGAGGACGGTGGCCTGAATCCCCTGGTTGGAAAGGTAGGCGGCGTAGTCGAAATCGTCCAGTTTTGCCGGGGTCTCCAGGTTGCCGGATACCTGGAGCACATCACCGTAATTGTACACGGGGTATAGCGGCACAAACAGCAGGGCAGTACCGGATATTTCCTGCCAGCCGTCCCGGACAAGGATTTCACTCACCGTAAAGCGAATTTGTGTAGCCGTACTACCGGTTTCCGGGTCATCTGATACCGTCCCCCTCAGTTCTACGGTGCCACTATCCGTGTAGAGCTGGAGGTGAGATCCGTCTGTTACGGGCAGGCTTGACTGAAAACGGAGGGCTCCTCCACAGAATACAAGCAGACAGAGAATGGCGAGGATAGTAGATTTCCGGCGCAGACGGCGAACCAGGAGCAGTGGCAGAAGACCGAGAAACAATAAGGGTAGCGAAAGACCGAACACAGACCCCAGGTAAATACCGGTTACCCAGGCACAGCTAAGATAGATAAGCGCCACGCTCTCCTGCCTTGAAGACTATTCAGATACGGTAATCAGGGACTTAATCCGTTCGTACGTGCCAGCACCGATATCTTCTATCCTGGTAATCTCGTCGGTACTGCGGAACAGGCCGCCGTTCTGCCGGTAGTCTACTATCGCCTGAGCCCTGGCCGGGCCTATTCCGGGCAGGGCTTCCAGTAACCATGTCTCCGCCCGGTTGATGTTGATTCTCTGGGGAAGCGGTTCCTGCCCCTGCACAGGTATGAATAATCTCAGGTCGGTATAATCAGCTTCTCCGGTAGCACCACCGGCATCTCTGAGAAGTGCCTCAATTGAGTCGTTGCCGGTCAGGGGATAGTAACCGGGGTTACTGACGGCACCGGTAATAAAGATACCACCTTCCACTTCTGTTTCAGGGGGAAGGGAGATATTAACAGGCTGCCCGGGACTGCATCTCGACAAGGTAAACAGGCTGCCGGTAATAATGACCAGTATCAGGAAGAATGCTGTTACTGTCCAGAACCGGTTTAGCTTACCTGCGATTATTGCAGACCCCCTCGTGTAGTAGTATCACCATGTTCCCGTGAATCAGCTTGTTTCCGGAAGATGGTGTGGGTTAGTGTTGCGTCTTCTTATTCGCCCCGCAGGATAGCACGAAGCTCGTCTTCATTCTCATGGGAGATAACGGCTAGTACCTGGTCCTGTGCCTGGAGGATGGTGTTACTGCTGGGGACAATCGGCCGTTTGGACTTGCGGATGATAAGGGATAATACGGTGTCCTTTGGTAAACCAAGCTGCTTCAAAGGTTTACCTACCGTACTTGCGCTATCGGGAATCTTCACCTCAACGATTTCCAACCCTTTATCCCTGATATCGAGCAGATGTGTCAGGGTGTGTGTTGGCACTTCTTCTCTTATATTCTCCAGTATCAGGTTGGTATTGTTTATCGTAACGTCAATGCCGAGTTTCTTGAAGATAGCCTCGTTCTTCGGGTTCCTGATACGGGCGATGGTACGGGGAACATGGAAAAGATATTTGGCAACCTGGCAGGCAACCAGGTTGTCCTCGTCGTCACCGGTCACGGAAATAAGCATATCAGCCCGGCCGGTGCCGACCTCGCTCAGCGTAGTAGTCTCACAGCCATCGCCGCGGACGCATATGCTTCCCAGTTCTTCATTAAGGTTCTCGCAGATAGTGGCTAGCTGTTCCAGTACCAGGACCTCGTGGCCTTCGGCCAGCAAGGCTTTCGTAAGGTAATAGCCGACTCTGCCCCCGCCAACTACAATGATGTACATGTTCAGGACTCCTCAGCCGGAGTTTCTGTCTGCGGAGGGGAAGACTCAAGCTTTTCCCTGAGTATCTGTGCGAATATTGTCGTTGGGCTTATAGCCTCCAGCCCGAGTTCTTCGAACAGGTCCCGGCGTAAAGGGTCATATATCCGGCAGAGTACACGGGGTACATTGAAGAGATGCTTGGCAATCTGGCATGACATGACGTTCCGGTTATCTCCCTGGGTCACCGCCACAAAGGCATCAGCTTTCTCAATACCGGCCTTACGCAGTGCATCCGCATCAATTCCGTTACCCAGCAGGGCTTTTCCTTTAAATCCCGGTGGTAACCGGCGGAAACTATAAGAATCGTTATCAAGGATGGTAACTTCGTGTCCGTCGCTTTCCAATAGTCCTGCCAGACGGCCACCTACCCTTCCGCAACCCATGATGATAACTCTCATTGATTTTCCTCGGTTGAGGGTGAGTACTGGTGGTATAGTATTACGCGACACGGTGCGTGTTTCAATACGTGGGGGATTGTCGTACCCAGGCTGAATTGCCCGAAGCGGGTCTTGTAGGAAGCTCCCATCAGGATGAGGTCAACTTCTCGTTCAACAGCTTCGTCAACGATAGTCGGTGCTGCCTCACGAGCCTGAAGCAGGTCCGTTTCTATAGTGCATCCCTCTTCGGCGGCATGTCCCTCCATGCGGTCCAGAATAGCTTCCGCTGCCTCAACCTCTCCTGCCATTTCAGCATCCAGAGGGAGGGTACGGTCTATCGGGATGACATAGACCGCGAGGATACTGGCCTTATCTCTCCTGGCAAGCCGACAGGCCAGCCTGATAGCCTCTTCATCCACATCAGTTCCACTTACCGGTACGAGGATTCTGTGAAACTCCATCTCTTTCCAAGCTCTTTGCTCGATAGCAAAGGAATTGACATTGAGCAAATGATATTATATCTCTGCTGGAGAAAAACTACAATAGCAAGTGTACAGAGGTACCCTTTACCAAACCTCGTTAGCGCCATCGCCAGAATGAAGGAGTAAGGAGCATCAGCATGGTGAAAAGCTCCAGGCGTCCAACCAGCATGCATACCATGAGTATAATCTTACCGACTACGGGAATAAATTCATAGTTAGCTTCAGGTCCCACCATGGCCAGGCCCGGTCCTACGTTGCCTACACAGGCGATGACGGAAGACAAGGCGGTTTCGTGGTCCAGCCCTACTGCGCTCATGGCGAGAAAAGCTCCGGTAAGAGTAAGGAAGTAGAGGACGGCAGTTCCAATAACCCTGGAGACAACCCGGTCTGACAGGATCGTTTTTCCCAGTCTCAGCGGGAGCACCGCTCGCGGGTTGAAAGCACGTATTATCTGGTTGTACGTATACTTGAGGAGCACCACGAAGCGGACAACCTTGAGTGCTCCCCCGGTAGAACCGGCCGAAGCCCCCACTATCATCAACATGAGCAGGGCTGCCCGTGCGAAGGTTGGCCAGACGTCGAAATTGGCGGTGACGAACCCCGATGTTGTCATGATGGATACCACCTGGAACGCGCTCTGCCTGAAGGATTCGCCAGCAGGTAGCCCAATGCTTGTTATCAGGTTGAATGCAATCAGCACGGTTGCGACGATAATGAGACCACCATAAACCTTCAGTTCCGGGTTCTTTAAGAGCTGGCCGGGCTGTCGCTTCCAGATTAGAAAGTAGAACAGGCCGAAGTTTATGCCGGCCAGCACCATGAAGAAGATGACGATTCCTTCCACGAATACACTGTTAAAAGCAGCAATACTGAGATTGGTAGCGGTGAAACCGCCGGTAGGCATGGTACTGAAGGTAATAGTCAGCGCATGAAATGGAGTAAGACCGGCAATAAGAAGCATGATGAATTCCAGCCCGGAGAAACCCACGTAGAGAAGCCACACCGATTTGGCCGTATCGCGGATGCGGGGTGTAAGCCTTCCGGCATCAGTCCCGGGCATTTCCGCTTCGACAAGGTGAGCGGCACCAATTCCCAGCATCGGGAACAGGGCAACAAAGAGGGTTATTATGCCCATACCTCCCAGCCACTGCGTGATAGAGCGCCACAGTAGAATGCTCTCAAGCTGGGTCTCTATCGAAGTCAGGACTGTAGCCCCGGTGGTGGTGAAGCCGGAGACTGACTCAAAACAGGCATCATAGTAGCTGGTAAAAGTCCCGGACAGTGCGTAAGGAAGGGTACCAAGCAGCGAGGCCAGAACCCAGCCGCCGGCGACGACGAGAATCGCTTCCCGCCGGCTTAGTTTACCCTCTCCAATAGGAGTCAGCCTCCAGACGAGCAGTCCGAATGTAGCGCAAATAGCCGCCGAGGTGGCAAAGGAGGCTGTAGCGGGTTCTCCGTTGAAAAGACTCCAGAGAAACGGCAGGAGCATGAAGGACCCGACGATGGCTGTGAGCAGTCCAAGGTAATGGCAGACAACCTTTATTCTCATTGTTTATTACGTTTCATTTTGTCTACCGGCTTTTACTTGAAAAGACGCTCTACAGCAGGTGTGGATGAAATACGCGTCACCATCAGTACATGGTCTCCGGGGCGTATAATACTGTCTTCCGGCGGAATGATTATATGGTCATTGCGTATAATAGCTCCGGCTATCGAGTCTTTAGGCAGGCCTGTCTCCACAAAGCTATGACTTGCGATATGCGCCGACGCACTGGTGACAAACTCTATCGCCTGCAGGTCTTTACCTCCAATAAAGGGTGCGGAAATAGCGCCGCCGTGCAGAACAAAGTGGCTTATCCTGCTGGCTACCTGGAGCAGTGGTGAGACGGCAAAGTCAACTCCGACTATTTCGGCCAGCGGAATGTAGTTTGGTTTGTTCGTGACTACTATGTTCCGGGGCACACCCAGGTTCTTGGAAAGGAGTCCGCACAGGATGTTAAGCTCATCACTCTCCGTAGCAGCGATAAAGGCGTCTGCCGCCGGTACACCCTGCTCGATGAGGAAATCACGGTCTGTTGCATCACCCTCAATCACTGTTGCCCCGTTCAGTTTGGCTGCTATTTCATGGGAACGGCTTGCCGTTCCAACAATGAATTTTACGGCAACCCCCTGCTTTTCAAGCCCTTCGGCTACAAGAAAACCAACCCGCCCGCCACCATAGACTACCACGCTCCTTACCGGACGCTGAGGCTGGACAAATATATTACTGAATTCCTCCATGGAATCCCGGTGGGCAATCAGGTAAACGTGGTCACCCTGCTCTATCCGTTCATTCGGGCCGGGTAC
>DUES01000228.1 GCA_011192055.1 Dehalococcoidia bacterium | reverse complement strand
TCCAGCACATATTCCATACCGCCGATGATGTTACCCTTATCGTCCTTGACCGGTGCGCCAGTATAGCGGATGTGAAGTTCCCCACCCGGAAGCCTGGCCGTTGTGTCGGCAGTGAAGATGTTGTTTTGCTGCATGGCTTTGGCCACCTGGCAGTTGGGTGTGTTGCAGTGTTCTGTGTTAAACAGGTTGAAGCACTTCTGCCCCACGCAGGCCTCGGACGTTTTGCCTACAACCATGGCACCAGCCTGGTTCATGAACCTGACGTTGAATTCCTTATCTACCACCATCACTGGGGTAGGGACCAGCATGAGCCACCCTGCCTCTTCACGGCCAGTACTACCAGCTGTATCACGTTCAATTTCCGGCACTTGAGTCACCTCCTCTATCACTGTGTCTTCCTTACTGTCGCGTTCCATTGCGCACATCTTGGTTAGCTTCCTCCTCTTCCTGGTTCGAAGATTGTGTCACATTTGTTGGATCTCACAACACCTTCTCCTGGGGAGAGTGTCTGATTCTCTTTATACACCTGATATGCCTATATGCCTCCTTCAGTTACTGCGCTGGTATATTCACAAAGATATATCGGAAAGGTAGTTTTCCTTAATACTGTTAAATGTAGCTTGTATAGCCTTTCCGGCACCCTTCGTCTTTGGGGGGCCATGCCCGAAGTAGATAGTCTTTATATTCCTGCGCGTGATGTTTTCTAACGCATTAATGAAGTTCTCCTCATATGTATATCTACCGTTGGCTGAATCGTTTACGACGGGTGTATCTCCTACGAACAGCACTGCATCCTTCTGGCAGTGAAGACATATGGAATCCTGGGAGTGCCCCGGGATATGAATAATCTCAAAGTATCCGTCTCCGAGTCTGAGGACCTGGCCGTCTCTCAGGACGTGGTCTACACCTTCCAATGCATTGAAAGCGTAGACCTCAGGATTGAAGGCTTTTCGGATAACAGGCAAAATACCCGCGTGGTCGAAATGTCCGTGAGTGAGAATGACTTGCTCGATTGGCTTCTTGCCCAAACCAGTCGAAGACTGCTTTATTTTATCGATGATTGATACGTCCCTGCCTACATCGACCAGTGTATTGACATCTTTTATAGCATTCCAGCTACCCCTAACCAGGTAGACGTTCGATGTATAGACCTTACTGCCCTTAGTCAGGTTGGTAATTTTCATCGTGGCGAGCCTATCTTCTGAAATATTTGACCATCAGTAGTGCAACGCTTGAAGAAAGGAGCTACCTCTTCGGGCATTTTCTGGGTCTGTTCCATTACCAGAATCCCCCCCTCCAGGAGCGTTTCACTAAACATCTTGAGTACGTTGACCCGTTCCTCTTCTTTGAAATGAAGAATCACATTCTTGCATACAATCAGGCTGATACCATCACGGATCGGCTGGAGTGAGAGGAGGTCATGGCGCTGGTAGGATACACAGGCCCTAATCTCATCGCTAATCTGGAAATACCCGGGCTTCGTATCCGGTTTAAAGTACTTGTTGAATACTGACCGCGGTATTCTCTTGACCTGTTCGTCCGGATAGCTACCTTCCTGAATGATCTTTCCAAAAAGGTTGCTATCGTCAATGTCTGTAGCATGGATTTGCAGGTTTCTGAAAGCGAACTGCCCCATGTTCTCCCGGAAAGTGATGGCAATGGAATATGGCTCCGGCCCCATTGCGCATCCTGCATCCCACACACAGATGTGCCTTCTACCCGTAAGTTGTGGAATCACATGCTGTGCTATGAGTTCCAGCGTGTACATATCTCTGAAAAAGTACGTGAAAGCCATATCTCACTTCCTGGCTGACTGATTTCCAGGCACCACCATCGGGAGGCTATCAGTGATTTGCCCCCCTCGTTCTAATGTGGTAACACTGCAGGGCACTCAAATGCTGGTCAATATCAATTACTACCATGGAAGTTAAGACCGGTAGATACCCCCGGGCAAAGTCCGTGGCACTCTGCCCTTCGGTTTACGCCTGCTCTCCACATAGTCCTCAGTGTCATAGAGTCTTTGTCTCTATTGTCCGGCAACGGGTCCCCCGCACGGTGTGCATTTCTACCACGATAACACCACTATACCCGGCCGCCTTCTGATAAAAGGCCCAATCCTTCTGGTGTAAAAATACTAATTGCCGTCGTGCTCTTGAACCCGCTACGCAACAGAGTCCGCAAAGAAGAGCGCATTCTACCCGCTGGTGCCACTTACTATTTGGCCGTTTACCTGCCGCTGTTCTGAGAGCATTCTGGCAATCATTAAAGAATGAGACATTTGTCCTGCAAAAGGGTATTGCATTTCCACAGACATCCTAATATACTAGTCTAGTGGCAATTATTGTCCACAGATATGCTAACTGTCCGTTACTGGCAATAGCAGTAGTGGCAATCGAAGAGTGGAAGTCGCTGCCTTGGTGTAGCTTTTCTTGTTGGCATAACATGTATTACCTGGCTGTGCACACTCAGCAGCATAGGATGGGCCACGCAGCCAGGTGATACCGGGAATGGCTCCGCCTCGGACGATTTGCAGTCCTGGATCGCTGGACAGAGACTATCATTGGGAGGGCCGTATGTCCACTAGTGAATCGCGGCAGACGCGATTATATACCCTGGTTGAGCAGGAGATTCATGCTGATTTCTACAAGGCCATCCTTAAGTGGAGATACCCGGTCAACCTGCTGCATGTATCGGCCAGTGGAAACCTCGCCATCGAAAGAGAAGATATAATAAGGCTCCGTCCTGACATACTTCTGATTAGTTACCAGGCTCTCAATGGTAAACGGTTAAGGGAGTTAAACCAGACTCGTACTGACTGTCCAATGATGGGCGTCGTCCTTATACTGGCGTCGTGCGACTTCGCCTCCGTGCGTACACTGGGCCAGGTCATTAAGGCTAGTGAAGCAGGCATGGCTGTTTTCCTGAATGAGTCGTTGACAAAATCAAATCAACTCTGGGGAATTATCCGCTCTGTTAGTGAGAAACGGGTGATAATCGACCCCTCACTGAGAGAGGTAATGCTTGGAGGTAATACAATGACCGCATTGCTGAGAGGACTCACTGAACGGGAGATCGAAGTCCTGGACCTCATGGCCAAGGGCTACACCAATGCATCGTTAGCGAAGACACTCTTCATAGATGTCAAAACGGTGCGTCATCACATAAGCAACATGTACAGCAAGCTTGCTGCGGATAACCTGCTGGGGAGTAGAAATCGCAGGGTGAGTGCTATAAGACTCTACCTGGAGACGACAGGCCAACTCGTGTCTGCGGGTACCCATCTGTTACCTCATAAGGAATGACAATGAATCCATTCAGAAAGAAAGCAGGTCATCCGGAGAAGAAGGAAAGAGCTTCTGCAGCTGAATGGGTTAGCCGAGGAAACTCACTCCGTGCCGGGCGTCAATATGAGCAGGCACTGGAATGCTACGGGAAGGCTTTGGCACTGGAACCAAAGGATGCCAGGACCTGGCGTCACAAGGGTGAAGCCCTGGCTATGTGTTTCAAATACGAACAGGCGATAGAAAGCTGCGAAAAGGCACTGGATATAGACCCCGTGGATGCTGAGGCGTGGTTCCTCAAGGCTTTTGCCTTCGAAATGCTTGGCCTGTACGAGAAGGCGCTCGAGAGCATTAATCATGGACTGGATATAGACGGAAACAACGTGATAGCACTGAGCAAGAGAGGAGAGTACCTGTACGCGATAGGCARGCTCGAAGAGGCTTTGGAAAGCGTTGGTCGCGCTCTGGGAATAGATAAGGAGAGCCGGTACGCTAAAACTGTCAGGGAGAAGGTGAGYAAGTGGYTGCAGAGGGAGGGCCTGGAAGACGARAAGGTCAGGCAGGTCATGGCGCTTCTTGCCCAGGACGGATACACAGAGGCRCTTGAATCCTACAAGCAGGGCCTRGAGGTAGATGCAAGAAGMGCGGCRAAATCMTTTGAAAAGAAYTATGCGTTAGCRCACCTGGAGAACCCGGAGAAACTRCTTGAGGAACACGYAAAAGCCAAACGTGAGCATCAGCCGCAGATTSTCCTGGAATTGGGRCAGAAACARCTTCAATTCGGGRCCTCGTCATGGACGGAKGTGACTCTGCRAAACAAKGGTAATGCYCCCGCCAGGGATGTACGGTTTGAATTTCYCGATAAAGTGCGGGTGCAGTTCCTGGRGGGGGACAGTGAAGCTATGGCCAAAGGCCAGCAGCATCATGAGACTATTGAACTGGGGCTGGTGACCGAATTGCAGCCTGGTGAGCAGACCAGTAAACTGATATCCATATTACCTGAGGAAAGCGGGTATTTTGCCTTGAATGTTGCCGTTACCTACACCGACTCGTGGGGTGAGCAACACCGGAAAGAAGTACCATTGTGGGTGAATGTCTTTCGGCCCGGAGAAGAAATGCCCAGGATACCCGGCTATAAAATTGTGTGGCGGATGAACTCCAGCGATACCGCCGATATCTATGCTGCCAGACAAAACAGGGATGACACTACAGTAATCATAAAGATACCACGCATAGCTCCCGGGCAAGTAGACCTGGCTACCGAATTCCTGGACGGCATCAGGCAGTGGAGCCGACTGCAACATACCAACATCGTGAAGGTCCTTCAGTTCGGAGATGAGCCTTTCCCGTGACTGGCGATGGAATATATGGCTAAGGGTACACTGAAGAGAATAGCCGGCAAGCTCGGCATCACGGAGACAGTACGAACGGCCATAGCGTTGGCCGAAGCAGTATCTTATTCCAGGCAATTACGGATAACGCACCGCCATGTGAGCATGGAGAATGTTCTGCTTAACGACGCTGATATACCAAAACTGACCAACTGGGGGATTGGGGATACCATGCGGAAACTGGCCAGAAGTGACGCAAGACGGCGTTACGTTTCAGTCTACTCTACACCGGAGCAGGTAAGCACCGAGTTCGGCACCCCCGATTGGCGTACAGATGTGTATCAGCTGGGAGCACTACTCTACGAGGCTCTGGCCGGACAGACACCTTTTCAAGGTGAAGAAGACATACTCATGAGGGCCATAGCTGGTGATTCACCCCGGAATCCCAGTGAGATAAACCACGATATCCCGAAGCGCCTGGACCCTGTCATCATCAGATGCCTGGCCAAACGAAAAGAAGACAGATACCAGGACGCTCAAACTCTCAAGATAGAGCTGCAAAAGGCAGCCGAGGCAATACGTCAGGACAGCGGCTAGAATCGTGCCGGACCTGATTCATCTGCCGCCCCCTGTTCGACTATTGCGTTCCGGCCATTGATTCTTTAGTCATATACTTACCGATATCCTTCAAGGACATGCCAGCCAGGTCCTGGACAATGGCACCGCATTGGATACAGGACAGGTAGGCACCATACTCATCATACTGCCAGAACAGGTCACCTCTGCACCTTTTGCATGCCTTCAGTCCTATCATGTTGAGCCTGATGGTAGCGGGTAGTCCCGTTTGGTCCATGATGACACACCTCTGCTGGTTGGGAGCCAGCTTTGTAATACTCCATTTCAGTTTAAACGCCTGCTGCCGGCACGTGAAGGTATTTCACCACTACTTCATCTGGGTTCAACTCCCCATATATGTGCAGGTGGGCTTTACGTCACAGCCAGTGAGAAACCTGCTATTACTTCCCCCTTTATGAAACCTTAACGAAATCTTTAGGCGATCTTTATACTCTTTATTCCTGCCTTAACAGGTGTGCAGTACAATAAACACCGTTGAGTAGAATGTGTGTCAAGCACCTGATGAACAGGGAGATGTTGGCATGAGATTGTTCGTTTGTTTCCTGGGCGGAATGATGTGCTGTGGTGCGATTGCTTTTGGAATGTTTGCCCTGCAGCCAGTAGGGGCCCATGAAGATGGCTTCGGTCTCGCCGAACTGCTTCCAGACTTCGAAAAAATTTACCAGAATGCGCTGACCTTCCCCTTAGAGAAAGCGGGGGAGAAAATCTATAATGATGACATTCTTGAGTTTTACCAGGGATTGCTGGATAGCTGCGGCATTAACGGGTCGACCACAGAATAGGCTCAGGTACGGTGGGGATTACTTATGAGATATCTGGTTAAGAATCTTCCTGATACCGGATCGTCCTCTGCGGCGGTACGGTGGTGCGAAAGTCTCCTGATACAACGTAGTTGGGAAAATTCAAGGAGTCTGATAGTAAAGGCAGCGTATGTTGTCCTGCACCAACTCGATCTGGTCTTGACCGTACTAGCCGTATCTCTCGGCCTCTCAGAGCTGAACCCGGTAATGTGCAGTCTGCTTGGTATGCCTGTGTTGCTTCTGGTC
>DUES01000227.1 GCA_011192055.1 Dehalococcoidia bacterium | reverse complement strand
TCAAGTATTGCCCTCATCGCCAGGTCCAGCGCTTCACTGACACCAACCGTAATCAGCAATTCGGTATCAGGGTTATATTCCAGGTCATAGTATGTCTTCAGGTAACGTGCCAGTTCCTGTCGCAGTTCCGGCATACCCGAGTTAGAGGTGTACATTGTCTGTCCCTTCTGCAGGGACTCGATAGCAGCTTCGGTAATGTGCCACGGGGTAGTATAATCAGGTTCACCGACTCCCAGAGAGATGACACCTTCCATGGTAGCCAGCAGGTCAAAGAACTTGCGTATCCCGGATGGTGATATCAGACCTGCCCGCCTGGATATGTGATATTTCTTTTTCTTTGTCCTGGAATCTGCCCTGGAATTGGTAACCATATGCGTCTCCTGTCTTACCAGTACGATATTTACTACCCGTGCCTAGAGCATTACCGGCTGCCGTTTTACTTCTTCCTTGCCTTCAACAATCACACCGTCTTCTTTATATCTCTTGAGTACAAACTGTGTTACCGTTTCTTTCACTCCCTCTATGTGGGAGAGCTTCTGAGAAACGAAATCAGCAATCTCATGGTTATTCTTACCCGTAACCAGGACAAACAGGTCATAGGTGCCGGAGACCAGGTATACCGTATGCGCCTGTGGGAAACGGTAAATCCGTTCGGCTACGGAATCAAAGCCAACGTCCTTCTCCGGCGTAAGTTTGACCTCAATAAACGCCCAGACATGTTCGTCTTCCACCTTGTCCCAGTCAATGATGGTCTTAAACTTGAGGATGGTACGGTCTTCCTGGGCCTGCTTGACAAGCTTGTTGACTTCGGCCTGTGAAGTACCCGTCATGGCAGCTATCTGCTTGGAGGTCGTTCGGGCGTCATGTTCCAGAATCTTTAGTATGTCCTTCAACATCGGTCAACTCCTGACGAGTTCGGTTATGGACCACTGTCCGTTTGATTCATTATAACAGAGCCGGAAGAGTTTGTTATCCCCCACTCTGACACGGAAACACTTTTTCCCCGGTTCCAGCCATGTAGCAATTATTTCGCTTACCCTGTATTCATTACCCTGCCAGCAGAACGCCTCCGGTCTTTCCGCATAGGAAAGACCGGAATAACACCTTACTTCAAGGTCAAATAAGCCGGTATTCAACACACCTTCCAATACAGCACCATTGCGGTAGTATGTCAGCCACAGTAGTGCTGTCCCGGATTAAGTCAGAAGGACTTCATCCAGGGGGCGCTTGGGGACATGACGTACCCTGTCCTTGTCCCACCACTGCTGACCAACCCCGACCTTGCTTTGGTCCTCAATTACCATTGTCTCTATTGGTTTACCAAGGGCAAGTATCAGCAGTATATTGTACTTTTCCGGTATATCAAGGGCTTTCCGGAGGTCATCCCTGATGATATTACCAATCATACAGCCGCCAAAACCTTTCTCTACTGCGGCAAGGTGAATTGTCTGGGCTACAATACCATAGTCACAGGCCAGGATAAGGCCTATCTCCGTATCTTCAAGGATTATGACATATGCAGACGGCCGTTCTCCTTCGGGAGGGTTATTGTCTATACGTACATGCGGATATATCTTTGCATTCGTCTCAGGGTCATTGGAGATTATGTATTTAAGCGCCTGTCTGTTGGCCGCCGATGGACACAGCCTGGCCAGGTCAACAAACTCTCTCATGGTCTCAGTGTCTATGCTGACATCCTGGTAGAATCGACGATAGCTCCTGTTTTGTAATACCAGATCTCTAATCATTCACCTCTCCTTTACTTTCTTACTTCTATGAATTGCTGTAATACTGGAGTGGAGTCATTATAAAGCAAATTTAATTACCAAATCCAGTTCATCTTATCAAAGGGGAAGGATATTATCAGTTAGAGATACTGCGCTTCCCCAGGTTTTCTTTAAACTTCCACTCTATCCCCTTATCACCTTTTGGGGAGTCCAGGGGCACCGCCCATTCTGATGGGCACTCCCTCTGGAACGGGGGTGCAAGGGGGTGTCCCCCTTGTCTCCTCCTGTTATTAGTATCAATAACTTTCCAATACCTCCCTAAACAAACCTCGGTCTCTTCGTGTGCCAGTCCGTTGCCTGCTGGTATGCATGGGCAATCCTGAGGATGGTCTCTTCGGCGAATGGTCTGGCGATTATCTGCAGACCTATGGGGAGCCCACCGGCAAACCCCGCCGGTATTGATATCGCAGGCAGGCCGGCAATGTTTATCGGCAGTGTGCAGACGTCCGAAAGGTACATCTGCATGGGGTCGTCCAGTTTTTCCCCTATCTTGAAGGGTACCGTGGGTGATGTGGGAGTGACCAGGGCATCATATTTCTCGAATGCCTCGTCAAACTCCCGCCGTATCAGGGTACGCACCTTTTGTGCCTTGAGGTAGTAGGCATCATAGTAACCGGCAGAAAGGGCGTAGGTACCGAGCATGATGCGGCGTTTCACCTCGTCACCAAACCCGTACTGGCGGGTCTTCTCCATTGTATCCCACATGTTCTCGCCTTCCTGGTAGCGGAAACCGTACTTGGTACCGTCATAGCGTGCCAGGTTCGCCGATGCCTCTGAAGGCGCAATTATATAATATACCGCCAGGGCGTGCCGCGTGTGAGGTAAGGAGACCTCCCATTCGATAGCAGCTCCCAGTTCTTCCAGCTTTCCTATTGCCGCTTTTATCGCTTCCTCAACCTCCGGCTGCATTCCTTCGACGAAATACTCCTTCGGAATACCGATTTTCATTCCTTTGGTATCATCTTTCAGGCATTGCATGTAGTCGGGCACGGGTTCGGGCGCAGAAGTGGAGTCGCGTTTATCGTATCCGGCGATAGTATTCATAACCAGGGCACAGTCGGTAGCGTCCTGGGTCAGCGGACCAATCTGGTCCAGCGAGCTGGCAAAAGCAACCAGTCCGTATCGACTCACCCTGCCATAGGTAGGTTTCAGCCCGGTAACACTGCAGAACCCGGCAGGCTGTCGGATGCTGCCACCGGTATCCGAACCCAGAGCATACATTGTTTCTGCCGCAGCTACAGCAGCAGCAGAGCCTCCGCTGCTTCCCCCCGGTACACGGGACAGGTCCCAGGGATTATGGGTGGTAAACAGGGCTGAATGCTCGGTTGAGGAACCCATGGCAAATTCGTCCATGTTGGCTTTGCCAATAATAACGGCACCGCTATCGATAAGTTTCTCAACTACGGTAGCATTGTACGGTGGTACGAAGTTTTCCAGCATCTTCGAGGAGCAGGTAGTACGAACACCCCTGGTACACATATTGTCCTTGACAAGTACCGGGATTCCGTCAAGTGGACCGGAATCACCGGCAGCGATGCGTTTATCCGCCTCCTCCGCCTGCTTGAGGGCAAGTTCTTCAGTGGTAGTAACCACAGCGCCAATCCTTTCGTCCAGGTGACGTATACGATTAAGAAAGGCATTGGTCAGTTCAACCGAGGAAAACCGCCTATCCTTGAGTAAACGCTGCGCTTCGTGTACTGTTAAATTATCACGATTGGTAGTCAATATATGACTCCTCCCCGTTAATCTCTCTCCAGCCTTCCCATCCCTCACGGAAAAGGAATGCGGTATTGATTGCGCCTGCCCCCTGCTGTGAATTAGTGCTACAGGTAATTAAGCAAGGATTACGTTTCCTTAGTCACCATATCAGTATAAATCCGGACAGCGTCTCCACGATACTGTCAATTCCAAACCCCACCAAGGCAATGCTGCCGGCAATCCCGCCAAGCGCTATCGAAGCGACTGCCTCAGCAGTATTGCAGCCAACGGCCAGGTACTCCAGGTAGAGACCCTTCCGGTACAGCTTTCCGTCACTCATTACTCGAGTACAGCCCGCACCTTGAAGAAGTTCTCCTCCTGCTGCGGGGCGTTAGCCAGTATCTCCTCCTGCGACAAAGAATCACATTCCTCGTCTTCCCTGAGTACATTGCTCAGGTTAATCGACTGTGCCGTCGGGGGAACATCAGTGGTGTCAACTGCCTGCAGGACCTCAAAATTCTCCAGGATATTGGAGAGTTGTTCCCTGGCTTTCTCTACCTCTTCGTCACTTACGCCCAGCCGTGCCAGACGGGCAATGTGCAGTACTTCCTCACGTGACAACTTCATAATGAACCTCGTATTATAGTAAACATAAAAGTTGTCCAATTATAACACCCTGATTTCAAGACCTGCAATTCAGGCCCGATACCGACATCACCTCGTACAGCCTGCTATAATCTAATTACGATATCGCCGGTACAGGTCCGGTATCTAAATATCCTGTTCGATTGTTAAGGGAAGAATGTGAGCAGTCCGACTACAGGTCTTCTTATCTGGAGAATCTTCACCAGCCTGCTGGAACAGGCCGGGCTTACGGCTATCATTCTCTGGGGTTTTCCTCAACTGAATATTAATCTACCGGTATGGGTACTGATACCGGCATCGATTGCCCTGACTATCTGGAACGTGTATACCTACAAGAAAGCAGCCGCTGCCCTGCGTGTGAAGCCTGTGCCGGGTCTGGCAGACATGATCGGTACCCGCGGTGAAGTGATAGGCCGGCTGAATCCTTCGGGGGAAGTGAAAATACGGGGTGAATTGTGGGCTGCGGAAGCAGAGGACGGTGAACTGAAATCCGGTCGGCAAGTGGTTGTTGTCAAACAGAAAGGGCTGAGGTTGACCGTACGTGAAATCAGATAATTGGAATCAACCCGGACTGTATCACACCCGGATACATGAGTTAGTAAACGTTGACAGTCCCCGGGCATGAACGTAGAATATCATAAACTACGAAATCTCTTCGGTCTATTGGAAGGGGGTTAGCTTATGGATGCTAAGGAAATAATATCGGCTTCTCTTAATCAAAGCTACGGTTACATTGAACGCGCCCTTGAAGGCCTGACCCATGAAGATATTGCCTGGCAACCAACCAGTGAGTGCAACTCGATTGCCTTTATACTGTGGCACCTTGCCCAGGTAGAAGACTTCTTCATTAACAGGGTTATCCAGCGAAAACCACGGATTTATGATGAGGGTGGCTGGCCGGAAAAGCTGGGCACTCCTCCCGATGAGTCCGGTTACGGATATACGGTCGAACAGCTGAATGCCTGGACAGCGCCGAAACCCGAGCTTCTCCGGGCTTATGCCAGTGCCGTTCACGAAAGTACCATAGCGTATCTTGAACAACTGCCTCCCGAAAAAATGCTGGAACTGGTCAGACCTGACCGTCCACCGGACACAATCGGGAGTGTGCTGAGTCGGATTGCTACGGAAATAGCCCTTCACGCAGGACAGATAGATTACCTTCGCGGGCAACGACGCGGTTTCGTGGATACCGCGGCACCCTAGTTTTTATGCCACACCGGTCATGCTGCTACGTTCGGCCTTGACCGACCTGTGGCGGGTTTCTAACCATGTATGAGCCAAGGTTCTACAGACTGTGGTCGGAAGATAAAGACCTGGTCTCCTTCAATGTAGTAGTTAAGGAGACCGACCTGTATATACGGGCAAAGCATGACCTCACGGCAAAGGCCCGGGATGTTGTTACCCGGCAACGTGCCTTTCTCGAGGACTATATCCGTCACCATCCCGGGTTCGCTGCTGCTTTACAACCGTTCCCGGTTGTAGACGATGCTCCCGATATAGTCCGGGAAATGGCAGCAGCCGGTGAGAAGGTGGGAGTCGGCCCGATGGCGGCAGTGGCCGGAGCTATTGCCGAGAAAGTCGGCAGAGAGCTGCTCAATCTCTCTCCGGAAGTACTGGTTGAAAATGGAGGCGACATATTCCTCAAGAGCCTGAAAAAAAGACGTGTTGGTATTTACACGGGAAAACCGCCGTTTGACGGGCGTATCGCCCTGGAGATAAAAGCAGGTGAGACACCACTGGGCATCTGTACTTCTTCCGGGACTATAGGGCATTCTCTCAGTTTCGGCTCGGCCGATGCAGTCATCGTGCTTTCCGCCTGTACTGCCCTCGCTGACGCTGCAGCAACGGCAATAGGAAACATTATCAGGGAAAAAGCTGATATTGACAGTGGAACAGCATTTGCACGGGGGATTGAGGGATTAAGTGGAGTGGCCATCATCAAGGATGACAGGATGGCACTCTGGGGTAAGATAAGTCTGGTAAAAGTGTAAGGGTGGTACCTGTCGGAAAACCGGTACGGGTACAGGAGTCAGGTGAGAGTAGTAGTTGCAATGAGCGGCGGTGTGGATTCCTCGGTAGCCGCAGCCCTTCTCCAGGAAGAAGGCCACGAGGTTATCGGGATTACGATGCACGTCCATACTACCGGTGAAAAGGCTGAAGAGACACACCGTTTCGGTGGCTGCTGCGGGATTGATGCTACTGTGGACGCACAAAGGGTGGCACACAAACTGGGCATCCGGCTCTATGTTTCGAATTTCCGTGATGTCTTTGCCCGTACCGTGATTTCAGATTTCTGCACGGAATACAGCCTGGGCCGTACCCCGAACCCGTGTATCCGGTGCAATCAATACGTTAAATTCGGTGCACTGCTGCAAAGAGCAAAAGAGCTTGGTGCCGATAT
>DUES01000226.1 GCA_011192055.1 Dehalococcoidia bacterium | reverse complement strand
TCTTTATTCAACCGGTCAATCAGGGACATCAGGTCTTCCTGGCTGGTGTCTACCGGCAGGTCGTACCGTTCCGAGTAAATGCCCAGGTTTTTAGAGGTCTTCTCTTTCTGTCCGACATATACCTGTGATGCCGGGTCTGCACCTACCAGGACAGTTACCAGACCGGGAACAACATTGTGTTTTTCCTTGAGTTCGGCGATTTCCTGCTTCAGTTCGGCACGAATCTGCTTGGCGACCTCGGTGCCGCTAATAATTTCTGCTACCATTAGCCCCTCCATTATTAATTATATGATTTTCGTATGACGAAAACTAATATCCCGGACTTCTACCGGGTACTACGTATATTTATCAACCGGTCCAGGAGTAACCTGTTTGCCTCCTCTCAGGCTGGTGTTCCTGTCTGGGCAAGGGCCTGTTCCATCAGGTCTCGTACCGCCTGCACCGCCCGGGAAGTATCCGGGAGTTCAAGCATTGATCTGAGTTCGAGGTCATACCGGAAGACCTCATCGTCCTCGGGAATGATGGTGACATGGTTAATCCCCTGGTGGTCCAGTTCTGCCTCCACCAGGGGGTCCAGTTCATCCGGAACAACGCTGATAACGGCCATCTGCGTCTTGACCCGCAGTTTCAGGCTCGACACCAGTTCTATGATACGGCCTATGGTCCGCACACCTTTTACCGAGTGGTTTGAAACCAGGAACAGAGCATCAACATCCTGGGTAGTCCGGCGGCTCAGGTGTTCCATCCCGGCCTCGTTATCCATAACAGTATAGGCGTAATTATCAGCCAGTGTGTCCGCAAACTTCTTCAGGATGACGTTTGGATAACAATAACATTCCGGTCCCTCGCCACGACCCATAGTCAGCAGGTCAAGCCCCTGGCTTTCTACCAGGATTTCGTTAAGCTTGAAATCCAGGTAGAGTTCCTTGGTCATACCGGGAGGGATGTTTATCTTGTCACCCTGAAATTCGTCCAGCATCTGACCGACAGTTTTCGGGACGGTTAGACCCAGGCTTTCGCCAAGATTAGCATTGGCGTCAGCATCCACAGCCAGAATTGGTACCATGCTGTTATTCTTCAGGTAGCGGATGATAAGACTTGTTAGCGTAGTCTTACCACTGCCACCCTTCCCTGCCACCGCAATATTGAAACTCAAATGGTTCTCCTATGTGTTACTTGTCCTGTCTTAGAATAAGCCGGAAACCTTGCCGGTGTTGACGTCAACATCTACCTTCCTGAAGGCGGGATTCGACGATGTACCCGGCATAAGGCTGATAGTGCCGGCACAGGGGCAAAGGAATTTAGCACCGGAGTAGATGAGAATATCACGTATGGGCAGTGTCCATCCCTTTGGTACACCTTTCAGTACTGGATCATGCGTCAGACTGAGATGGGTCTTGACCATCATCGTGGCGTAGTCATCGTACTGTGAATCTTCCTCCAGCTTCTTGGCCTTGGCTTCGGCATCCGCAGTCCATGAAACGCCATCGGCGCCGTAGACGACCTTGGCAATCTTATCAACGCGGTCCCGCAGTTTCATTTCTATCGGGTAAAGGAAGTCAAACTCATTTTCTTCCTTGCAGGCGTCAATAACGGCATCGGCAAATTCAAGGGCTCCGTCACCACCGTCCGCCCAGTGGCTGGAAACTGCACAGCGCGCTCCGGCAGCCTCGGCAGCTCTCCTGACAGCGGCAATTTCGTCCGGGGTATCGGTATGGAAGGAGTTGATGCATACCACCGGGTTAATGCCTGAAGTCCTGATGGTGTTGATGTGGTGCAGCATGTTAGGTATACCCTTTTCAACGAGTTCCACGTTTTCTTTTGTGTACTCTTCGGGCAGGGCGAGACCGGCAACAACCCTCGGGCCGCCGCCATGCATCTTCAGGGCGCGGATAGTGGTGGTCAGTACCGAGACATGGGGTTTGAGACCGCTGTAACGGCTCTTGACGTTCCAGAACTTCTCAAATCCGATATCTGCGGCAAAACCGCTCTCCGTGACATGGTAGTCGAACAGCTTGAGTCCGACACGATCGCCGATGATTGACGATTGACCGACGGCGATATTGGCAAACGGACCGGCGTGTACCATCAGCGGCTGGTATTCGACAGTTGAGCAGAGGGTGGGATTGATGGTGTTCCGCATCCAGGCTGTCATTGCACCACCGACTCCCAGGTCCTTGGTAGTGACCGGTTTACCCCGCCTGTCGAAGGCGACGGTAATATTATCCAGTCTCTCACGCAGGTCAGCGAGGTCCCGAACGATGGAAAGAATAGCCATCAGCTCGGAGCCAACGGCGATACCGAACTTGGACTGCATGGTGAAGCCATCCATCCGGCCACCGATACCAATGATGATATTTCGCAGGCTCTGGGCGCAGAAGTCCATAATCCAGCCCATCTCTACATTGGTAGGGTCTATGCTCAGGCGAGGCATTTTGGTAAGCCTTTCGAGCTGTGTATCCGAGTAGTTGCGCTCGTGCTGCATCCTGGCGGTCATTGCCACCATTGCCAGGTTGTGGGCATTCATGATGTCATTGATGTCGCCGGTAAGACCCATGGAAAACTCGGTCATCGGGATGAGCAGGGAATTACCGCCGCCGGCAGCAGTACCCTTGACGTTCATGGTAGGGCCGCCGGAAGGCTGACGCAGGCAACCGCCTACATTCACACCTCGTTTGCCCAGGCCTTCCATTAAACCAACTGAAGTTGTGCTTTTGCCCTCTCCAAGCGGTGTAGGGGTGATGGCCGTAACCTCAATGTACTTGCCATCAGGTTTGTCCTTGAGACGGTCCATGATTTTGAGGAAGTCGAGTTTGGCGATCCGGCCATAAGCAAGGAGTTCCTCCTTCTTCAGGCCTAGTTTGTCGCGCCACTCGTCAGGGGTTGGCATGTTTACTTCGGCTGCTTCGGCAATTTGCCAGTCCTCCATTTTTACCGCATCGTAAGCCATTGAATCCTCCCTATTAAACTATGACTTTTTTACAAAGGGTCTACGTTTTCAGGTTATTACCTTACCTGATAACTCCCCCCATAACCACTAGATTGTACTCTCAGCTTTATTACTCGATATCAACGCCTGATATATCTCGTTTACACGGTCAGAAATCTGCTGGCTGGATTCATGAATGGGACGATTTGCCAGGTCTGCGTTAACCAGTGCCTGGTCGTAAGGGATAAAACCGAGAAAATCAGTATCCGGCAGACTGGTGGTAATGAAGTCCTTCTCTGCGTCATTATGGACCTTATTCCCGACCACGGCGATGTTGTTGACACCGATGTCATGAGCCAGTTCGCGGATACGGCGGGCTGTCTCGATGCTCCGTCTGCCCGGCTCAACTACTATGACCAGCTTATCAACTGCCCTTGCGGTACCACGGGTAAGGTGTTCAATTCCGGCTTCCATGTCTATGATAACCACTTCGTCTCTTTGCAGGAGCAGGTGACCCAGAAGGGCTTGCAGCATAACGCCTTCGGCGCAATAACAGCCGGTACCGCCACGTTTTATCCTGCCCATTACCATGAGCCTGATACCGTCRTGCTCTACGGCATATGTTTCGGGGATATCATCAACCTTTGGGTTTAGCTTGAAAAAAGAACCCGAYTGACCGGGGCGTGCACCGGTCCTCTCTTCAATAAGGTCATCAAGCTGGGAAAMAGGCGTTATTTCGTCMGGATTGGGGAAACCCAGATTTGCCGCCAGGTTAGCRTCAGGGTCGGCATCTATAGCCAGCACTGAGTAGCCGGACGCAGCGAATGTCCTGCAAAGMAGGGAAGATAATAAGGTCTTCCCCACTCCTCCCTTRCCACTGATAGCGATTTTCATTGAAACCTTATGYGCAAAAAATAAAACTGAGTCTTCCATGGTAGAAGTGCTCAGCCGCAGCGAAGCCATGTGCAGGCTGGCTTCTTAACGTAACGATTGGATGTGAGTTTATTGCAAGTCAAACTAATAAAGAACCTATCACATTATTTTGTGTCCTGAAGACTATCGTTAAACCGCATTCATTACTATATGGTAAGCCTCATCACACGGTTAATCAGAAACTAATCATTAAACAAACCAGATAAATTTTAGTACCTCCGAGAACAGTTGTCAATATGTTGTATGATTTAACCGGGTACCATTTTTTGTGTGAGGAATTCTTGACAGGCTAAAGGCTCACCAATTACCATAGACTGTATAAGTACGAGAGTATGCTAGAGGGAGGTATTGCATGGTTATTGATGTTACTGACCAGGAATTTGAACAGGAAGTGATGGGGTCGAATATCCCTGCACTGGTAGATATGTGGGCACCGTGGTGCGGACCCTGCCGGATGATTGCCCCCATTGTTGAAAAACTGGCGAATGACTATGACGGTAAAGTCAAGTTCTTCCGTTTGAATATCGATGAAAACCCGTTAACACCTGCCAGGTACCGCGTTATGTCCATACCTACTTTGATGATGTTCAAAAACGGTGCGGCAGTAGAAACAGTAATAGGTGCCGTACCTGAAAAGGTGCTGGCATCCAAGATAGACGCAGTTATCTAGCATACCGGAATCCCCACGGTCAATAGCCTGCCGGGGCGAAATGACGGGCAGAGTAGCATGATTGTCTTCATCTGCTAAAGGAGGGCTAAAGATGTCGGGACACTCAAAGTGGGCCTCAATCAAACACCAGAAAGCAGTTACAGATGCCAGGCGCGGCCAGCTTTTTACCAAGTTGACCCGTGAGATAATCGTTGCTGTACGAAAGGGTGGACCTAATCAGGACTCCAATTTTTCCCTGCGACTGGCGGTACAACGGGCCCGTGACAGCAGCATGCCCATGGATAATATCGAACGGGCTATAAAACGGGCTAGTGGTAATGCCGAGGGTGCCAGCCTCAAAGACGTGGTATACGAGGGGTACGGACCGGGCGGCGGAGCAATTCTGGTACAGACACTAAGTGACAACAAGAACAGGACGGTACAGGGTATACGTCACCTGTTTTCTCGGGGCGGAGGTAACCTTGGAGAGACAGGTTGTGTTGCCTGGCTCTTTGAATCCAGGGGTGTAATCATTATCAAGGGAGATAACCTGGATACCGAGGAATTGACTCTGAAAGCCATTGATGCCGGCGCCGAAGATGTTATCGAGGAGACCGGGTTTATCGAGGTCTATACCAAACCTGAGGAGTTGGAATCGGTCAAGGCGGTACTGGAACAGGAGGGAACACCGGTTGCCTCGTTCGAGGTAGCCATGATACCCAAGACCACGATACAGCTTAGCGAAAAGGAAGCTGTTCAGACCCTGAGACTTCTGGACAAACTGGATGAAGAAGATGATGTCCGGTATGTTACCAGTAACGTAGATTTTACTGATGAGATAATGGCGAAATACCAGGCATAAAACTGGCCTCATCCCGCCATGGAGCATCAGATTGCCTTTCCTGTTTATTCATACTCCGGCTGACCGATACTCGTAATCCTGCTACGGTGGTAACGGTATTTGTTTTTCGTGAAGAGATACCAGTCCGGCGTTTGAATAACAACTACCGGAGATGCCTGCAAAAAACAGGCGGAGTATGGTGATGAAAATTCTCGGCGTGGACCCGGGTACAAAAGTTGTCGGTTACGGTGTTATCGAGGATACCGGCAGCAGTGTAAGCATGGTAGAATGTGGTGCCCTGACCTGCAAGGCAAGCCTGTCTGTCAGTGAAAGATTGTGTATTCTCTACAATCAGCTATGTGAAATAGTTTCCCGTCATCAGCCTGATGTTGTAGCCGTAGAACAACCGTTTATGGGTAAGAATGTAGCCTCGGCATTGGCAGTTGGCAAAGCCCAGGCAATAGCAATGCTGGCCGGGGCTAACAGGGGTATTCCGGTATACGAATATACACCGGCCCAGATAAAACAACGCGTGGCGGACTACGGGGCCAGTACCAAGGAACAGGTGCAGAAAATGGTCAGCCTGCAACTGGGGCTGTCCGAAGTTCCCGAACCTGCCGATGCTGCTGATGCTTTAGCCACGGCACTTTGCCACCTTGCAGAAGTACACCTTGAAAACCTGCTCAGGGAGCAGGCATGAAGGAGAAAAGATGATAGCAAGCCTTCAGGGTGTTGTGGAGTCACTTGGCACTGACTGGGCAATTATCAATGTTGGTGGCGTGGGTTTTCGTGTTTATATGCCTTCATCGGTGCTGAGTACCCTGGGTACAGCGGGTGATAACGTAAGGCTGCATACCCACCTCCATGTTAAAGAAGACGATATCTCACTGTACGGATTCAGCACGGCAGATGAACTTTTACTGTTCGAGACTTTAATTGGAGTTTCCGGACTTGGACCCCGGCTTGCCCTGGCAATGCTGTCCACGATGAAGGTTGAGCAACTGACCATGGCAATTGCTACCGGCAGTACCGATTTACTGATCAGCGTTCCCGGAATAGGGAAAAAGATGGCTGAGCGATTGGTCCTGGAATTGAAAGATAAGATCGGTGCCGGCCTGATAGCCGTACCGGCAGCACAGATTACCGAGGAGCACGCTGAAGTCCTGGCGGCACTGACATCTCTGGGTTACTCGGTGAGTGAAGCCAGCCAGGCTGTAGCTACACTGCCTCGCACGGACGGACTCAGCCTCGAAGAACAGGTCAAACTGGCGCTGCAGTACTTCGGGGGGTAGTAGGAAACGGAAGAAGACTCCACGGAGACACCGCTCAGAATAGTCCAGAGGCACGGCCTGAATACCTGTGTCATTGCGAGGAGCAACGCGACGAAGCAATCTTTTCATGATAACGTTATTCTGAAGAGTAACACTGTAAGATAATTCCGGGGCGCTAATGAGATTGCTTCGCCTCC
>DUES01000225.1 GCA_011192055.1 Dehalococcoidia bacterium | reverse complement strand
TCATCGCCGGTGTCAATGGTTTTGCACTGGCCGGGGGTACCGGTCTCGCGGCATGGTGTGACCTGGTTGTTGCCGCTGAAGATGCTGTATTCGGACTGCCTGAAGCAAACGTCGGTCTGTTCCCGTCTGTGGTTGTTCCTGCACTGGGATACAGCACGGCAAGTGTTAAGAAATGCCTGGAACTTATCCTGACCGGTGACAGGATAGACGCCCCAACGGCTGAACGGATGGGACTGGTAAACATGATTGTACCGCCTGAAAAACTGGAAGAAGCAACCATGGAACTGGCCGAAAAGATTGCCGGTAAAAGTCCCGCAACGCTTCAGGTAGCCAAGAAGACCTTCTATAATATGCTCAATATGGAATACTCCCAGGCAACGAGGTATGGCGCGGAGATAACCAGTATCCTCGCTGTGAGCGAGGACGGGATGGAAGGTCAGCGTGCTTTCCTGGAAAAAAGACAACCGAAGTGGAGAAAGTTATCCTGACAGGAATTTCACTGCCGGGTAGCGACAAGGAGGAAAGATATCCATGAAAGAGATGAACTTGCCCAAAAAGGTAGAATTGTCTGAGCTTTTTCCCCGTGAAGGGGGACAGCACCATGAGAGGTTTATCTCCACCGATGCTAAACTGTGGGTTATCCATGCGGCAATAGATTGTGGCTTCCGCAGGATGGAGGCTACCAATTTCGCCAATCCGAAGCGGTTACCCCAGTTCCGCGATGCCCATGAAGTTATGAGGCGGATTGACCCCGAGGCACGGAAAAATGTTGAATTAACCGCCGTCACAATCACTGACAGGGGTATTAAGGAGGCGGTTAAGGCAAAACAGGATGGGTATGGCCCCGACCGTATTCTCAACATGATATCGACGAGTGAAGCTCACAACCTGAGAAATGCCGGCCTCACCCATGAGGAGCACTGGAAAAGAATGGGAGACTGGATTAAGCTGACACACGAAAACGGGATGAAGTTTAACGGGTGCGTCAGCACAATCTGGGGTTGCCCCATCAAGGGACCCATGCCGATTAATCTCGGTTGGGAATTTGCCGAGAGGTTCCTGGAGATGGGGGCTGATGACATTGAACACGCCGACCATGATGGACAGGCAACGCCGGACAGTGTCTACGGGTATTTTTCCGAGGTGATGGAGCGGATGCCTGACCCTTCACAGCACGTTTTCCACCACCACATGACACGCGGCTGGGGTCTTGCCGATGTCCTGGCAGCGATGCAGGCAGGCGTAGTGCGAATCGAAAGCAGCTTCGGTGGTACCGGCGGTCAGCCGGCCAACTTCATCGATGACTGTCCTGTTCCCGGTACGGGGTCATACTACTATAATGACCCGACACAGACAGGCCTTGTCGTTACCGAAGACCTGGTTGTCATGCTGGACGAGATGGGGATAGAGCATGGTCTCGATGTCGACAAAGTGCTTAACACTGGCCGGGTAATCGAGCGCATCATGGGTCAACGACTTCGCTCACAGTCCGTAACAACCGGCCGGATTCCCAAAGAGCCCACCGGCTACTAGGTTCGTATATCGTAATATCAGAATATTACTGCAAAGTTCCGTGATTTATTCTGTTACTCTGTGTAACAGAAAAGTTCTATAAAATGAGCGCTGTGGAAAATTCCACAGCGCTCATTTCTTGCGATATCCACTAAGAAGGAATATAGCAGCAGTCAGTTCCCGCTTACCCTTTTCCCTTTATTCATCCTGCCCTTTTTTCTGACTCTCCGAATCACCCTGCCTGACTATCAGCTTGACCACCGGTTTCACAATTATCTTATCGGCTCCCGTTATGTTAACCATTTTTTCAGCATCAAAATCAAAAACCAGAGTTGTAGTCTCACCCTCTACCACGGTAAAAGGACGCACCAGTTTGAGTTCATTACTTGGTACTGTGGCATCCAGCAGTCCTTCTTCACCTGCCAGACCCACTTTTACACTCTTGAGAACAAGCCTGACCTGGGTATATTTGCCGGCTTCCACATCGCTGGTACCCAGGAATTGCTCCACTCCGGTGATGAGCAGCAAGTCAAAGGTACAAGCATCCTCGCTGATGTCTATAGTAATCCATTCACCACCATCCTGCTGCGTTTCCTGCTCCTGTTCCTGTTCCTGGGTCTGGTTATCAGTGACACCCTGCAGTTGCTCCGTTTCCTGTTCTTGTTCAGCTACGGCTTTATGGACCTGTACCTCAGACACCTCTACGATTACGCTGGTCACTTCCCTCTCCGGCGGTGCATCAGTTACCAGTACCTGAAGTGTACCGTTTCCGCCAGCCTCATCTGTTGACGTGCCTGATTCTGCACCCGATGTCGAAGTTTCTAATTCAGTCGTTTCCACATCTGATTCTGTAGAATCCGTATCCGTGGTTACGGTACATCCCCCCACCATACCTGCCAGTAGAACAAGTACTACCAACATCATCAGCAAAGAGTGCATCTTCAACCTGATCATTTATATCCTCCTGAAGATTTACTTTCGATATATATACTATAACGTTTAAGACATCACAAAGTTAGGTCACATAATAGTAAATTAGTACCATCTGATATGAGAATTCAGTAATGGATGGCGATTTATATTTATAATATTATGCTCGATAGTATAATAAAGTCCCCGGGGTGTCCCGGGGACTTTTCGCTTGTTTCTTATGCTTTTTTATCTTTGCAGGTTCCAGGCTTCATTGTTACCGGACACATGTTTTTATACGCTGCTACCGTAACATGCAGTACCCCGGTTAATGTTGCAGGCCTTACCTGTCTACCAGACCACAGCAGTATTTCACTGGTATTAAATCCAGGGTTTTCCTATGGGCAGTTTAATACCCAGTTGCGCAAATATCACGTGGGACATTAAATACCATGCACTGATTGCACATACAATAAGGTCCACTGCAGCAACTTTATTAAAAGCATCGGGACCGCCGAGGTGCCCTACAACCAGGAGACTAAAGCCAAGCAGCAAGGTGAGAAAGACGATAGAATGAACTGTACTTAATTTCATGGCACCAATAAAAAAGATACCCGTAATAAATGTGAACATCAGCAGAAACCAGCCAACATCCGTGGTGCTGATGTCGAACATACCGGTGTTGGCACAAAATAAAATACTCGCCAATGCAAGCCAAAAGGCACCATAGCTGGTAAATGCGGCAAAGCCAAAATTGTTGCCCGTGCGGAATTCCAGAATTCCGGCTATGAGTTGTGCAAGTCCACCAAAGAATATTCCTGTCCATATGACAGGACCGACTCCACAAAGACCCAGATTATGAAACTGTAACAATAGCGTAGTGCCGCCAAATCCCGCCAGCCCAACAACTGCTGGATTTCCAAGAAGGGGTTTTTCAGACATGTAATTTCTTCCTTTTCATTATTTGGTTATTATAATACCAGCAATATTATTACTGGTACTGAATAAAGGTGTTTTCGTTACCTGCCTTTTAACCGGTTCAGTCCGTATCCGTACCCGGTACCGGCAAGTAAAATATGTGGACTTAACTGTCCTTTTCCTCTAATACAAGAGAATGGCAAGCCGGATACAATCCGCTTGCCATTCCTATTACTTCGGTAGTAACCGGTAATATAAGCTGCTAGTCAATCTCCCTCATCATAATTATGCCAGAGTATTTACTATATTTCAAACTATTCCCGTTTTGGTTTTGTACACTGCAACCATGCCTATTCTTCGAGGAGGTGGCTGCGCATTTCGGCATATCCCGGCGGATGTTGCGAGTTGTACCGCATTGAAGTCGGTACCGGATAACGAAATACGCCGGTCCTGTACCCGTTTTCCAAGCCTTTCATAGTCTGCTCAATTTTAGTGAAAGGGATTGAGAAAGCACATTCATTATCCTGGGTATGTGGTACCAGCCTTTCTCCGGTACCCACCAGGACAAACTTGGCTTCTTCCGACTGTATCGTCCGGGTGATATGGCTCGTACACCCCGAACCTGTCTGCAGGGTGACATCAAGACCACCTTTGCGATTTCCCGACAGGTATCCGTTCAGTAAGACCCATATCTGGGCAGGATTACCGTATACCATGATTGCGTAGGGTTCAAAGGTAGCCCTGTCCACCGGTGCCATCAGTACATGGCTGTACTTCCTATACTCAAATTTCGGCATCTTTTCAATAGCCGCTGCGGCCGCTTCTTTTGTCTGCCCCAACAGTCCGAGAGATTCCTGGAAGCTGCCATCTGCCACATCCGGTTTTACCGGCAGAAATCCCATGCTGATTCCGGCAACACAACAGGTCTGGTACTTGTCCACGGCTATCGTCCACCCGTAACGGCGTGTCATGGCAATGGCATGGCAGAGAGATATCCGACCCCATGTCCCTTTGGGGTATGCGTACTTTCTCCGGAAGTTCATCGGCGGACTCACACATCCTTATCGCCACGGGAAAACTTTGCGGTCTTATGTGCCTGGTCAGTGCTTCGTTTACTTCCTTCAGGTCTACCATACTTTGTCCTCCTTTCATGACACTATCATTTGATAGCACATTTCACCATTCTTAATGGATATAATGAACCTGACCTCTCTACCTTCAATAAGATGCTCCTCGGATTCAGCCCTCAGCCGCCTCAGGTCGGTACCCTCCAGAAATAGTCTCAGGGCTTCCGCTTTTTCTATTAGACCTTCATCAGGCACGTCAGTGACCAGCAGTTTTTTAACTGTCTGTTCATGTTCCCGCCTGGCTACTGTCTCTATACAATGAGAGAGGTCAGGTACCAGTTCTATCGTCATTGCCATTTTACTACCCCGTCTTGATAAGAATAGTAGTCAATAAGCCGGATCATTGCCCGGGCAGCAGCCTCAATCGACAGGTACACCGGTATCCCGGCGTTTAGCAGTCTCTGCCTGGCCTCAAGTACAGCAGCAACCGTATCAGCGTTTTCTCCGGCAGAAAGGACAATTACCAGTGGTTTTGCTAAAGTTACAGCAGTATCCGCCAGGACATCCGCAGCCTTCATCAGTTGCTCAATCCATTCGGAGTGACGCCCTCCATATATATCTGCGGCTATATGGACCATGATGAAATCAATCTCCGGGTCTGCATCCACAACTCTCAAACCCCGGGTATAGAAATCGACAGCTCCATCAATGCCCAGCGTGGTCTCTACCGGATTACGTGCCCCTGCGCCTGCTTCAGGGATTATTTCCTCCAGCCTGTTTCTTGTCTCCGCGTGAAATGGCGGCACCTTGAGACCGGCATTATCACAGGTATCGGTGGCAATGACACCAATGCCACCACCACGCCCGACTATCCCGACTCTCCGGCCGTTTGGGGTTCTTAAATATTGCAGCGCCGGTACCAGGTCTGCAATTTCCTCAAGCGTGTCTACCCTTATCGCACCGGTCTGCCTGAAGAAAGCGTCCCAGGTCGTTTTTGAACCGGCCAGTGATGACGTGTGCGATGCTGCTGCTCCCGCACCGCTCTCGGTAAGTCCGGCTTTCATAATGATAACCGGTTTTACAGCCATACACTTCCTGACCATTTCGATGAATCTGCGGCCATCCCTGACACCCTCGATGTAGCAGGTGACAATCTCTGTCTCCGCATCATCAATCAGGTACTCCAGGAAATCTGAAATATCAAGGTCTACGGCATTACCGTAGCTCACGACCTTACTGAAATGAATACCTCTGCTATTAGCCAGGCTGACGAATCGGGTAGCGCCGGCACCAGTCTGGGAAATAAAGGCAACATTACCCGGTTCTCTGGAAAATGCCGGGTTGAAGGTCAGTCCTGCTGCCGGATAGTAGATTCCCATGCAGTTCGGACCGATAACGCGTACTCCTCCGGCCCTGGCTTCCGAGACAACCTGTTCCTGAAGTGCCTTCCCTTCTTCCTTACCTGTTTCGCTGAAACCGGCCGTATATATATGGGCTACCTTTACATGCTTGACCGCGCAGTCCTGCATGACCCGGGGCGCCAGTCGTGCCGGTATATTGAATATGGCATAATCTACTTCACCGGGTATATCCCTGACCGTGGGATATGCCGTCAGGCCGGATATTTCCTTAGCTCGAGGATTGACCGGATAGATTTTTCCGTCGTATCCGAAGTGCTGCAACCTGGCCACCCAGCCTGCCTCGGGTCGACTTGCAGAAGCACCGACAACGGCAATAGACCGGGGATGAAAGATTTCATTCAGCACGGCAGTTATTGTTGACGACAATGGCAGTTCCCCTTAAGTTGAAGTACGTGCTACCGCTATGCCCCACAGGAGATACTAACCACTTAAACTCTCTGCAGTAGCACCATTATTAAAAGCATTTCCGTGTGACCTGAAACTCACTCTAAATACTTCTCTGTTCCTTGTCAAGGTTCTCCAGGCCGAACGGTATGCTATGATAATACCGGGGAGCACAAATAGACGTCTTTACCTGAGAGGTAACCGGTTCTTTTGGCACAAATACTTGTTATAGCGGATACACACGTTCGCTCGGTAGAGGCACTGTCTCCCGCATTACGGCGGGCTATCCGGGACACGGAATACGTTGTCCACTGCGGTGATTTTGTTACTACGACAGTTGTAAATGAATTGCGGCGTATTTGCCGGTATTTCGTAGGTGTCTACGGAAATGCAGACCCCGATGATGTCAGGCTCATGCTACCGTCAGAGACCACATTCATCTGTGAAGGAAAGAGTATTGCCGTTATACATCCGTTCTGGGGCGGCTATCCCAGCAAACTGGAGGACAAACTGGCCATCCGTTATCCCCGGGCTGATGCAGTATTATTCGGGCATACCCACGAACCCTTTAATGAAGTGATAAAAAGTAAACTGCTTTTTAATCCAGGGCAGGCGTATACCTCATTCATGGTACCGGCAACAGCGGGTTTTCTAACTGTGACGGATTCGGGGATACAGGGAGAGATCCAGACACTGGACTAGCGGAACTGTCACGAGACCTTTTCCAGTGATAAGAGTGCAGTTACTGCAAGCTGGCGCATGTCACCGGCGGCAGTTTCATCATCTCCAAGTCTCGTCAGTATCATCTTTAGTCGTTCCCGTCTCTGCTTTCTGTCCTGCTGAACCAGCGGTCCGCCACCACTCTGCTCCCGGTATATGCGTAC
>DUES01000224.1 GCA_011192055.1 Dehalococcoidia bacterium | reverse complement strand
TCAGGCCTTACCCGGGTATCTTCGACCCTCAGGGAACAGGAGACCAGGGTCAACGACCTGCGGCGGCAGAAGGAATCGCTGGAGACCAGGAAGTGGCAGCTTGACCAGCTTGAGCAGCATATCAGTCAACGAACGCGGACACTGGCGCAATGGAACGAGCAACTCCGGCAGCAGCTATTCAGGATTAAAGAACACGAAGACCTGCTCAATCGACAGGAAAGCATAGAATCCGCGTATACCCGGCTTATCGAAGCCAGGAAAGAAAACGAGGAACTTGACCGGAAATTCCGCCAATCAGTCACCCTTGAACGCCAGAAAACACAGCTTGATGCGAAGGTCCGTGAAGCCAGCCAGTCACTCCTGACCGAACACGCCCTGATACAGAGCAGGATTGGTCAGCTTGAGACCACCTCTAATAAATTACCCGACTTGAAGGTTGCCCTCCGGCAGACCGAGCACCATCTCCAGCACCTCTCCGAGGAAGAGGAAGCGCTGCGCCAGAAAACCGTCAACGGCCAGGAACTCCGCGTCCGGATACACAGCCTGGAAACCGGAAAGGGACAGCTCGAAAAGGATATTACTGACATTACGGAGAAGCTTCACCTGCTGCTTACCGAACACGGTGCCAGGTGTCCCCTCTGTGAAACGGAACTCGGTATTGACCGTGTGCGGCTTATCGAGGATAAATTCACGACCGATAAGGAGCAGAAAGCCGGTTCGCTGCTGTCCGCCCAGAACGGACTGACCGACAGCCGGAAGTCCCTGAAGTCCATCGAAGATGAAATCGTACAACTTGAAAAAAGACTGAAACAGGAGCGGGCAACGCTGCAGGGCAAGGTCTCCCTCCTGGCACAGCAGACCGTGGAAGCCGAGCAGGCAGCACAGCAACTCGAGCAGGAAAAGGAAAACCTGGCCGTAATCGAAGAACGGCTGGCCGTAAAAGATTTCGCCGCTGCCGAACAGGCACTACTGGCTGAAATTGAAGCCGAACTCGCCGGACTTGATTATGACTCCGGGCACCATGAACAGGTACGACTCCAGCTATCAGACCTCGGGCAGTACGAAGAACCAAAACGGAAACTTGATGAAGCCCGGGCACAAATCGACCCCGAAAGACAGGCGGCCGCCCGGGCTGAAGAAGCACGTAAGGAGCTTCACCACAGTCTGGAGACGGATAACAGGCAAAAGCAGGAACTGCTTCACGAACTGACATTACTCCCCGGAGTCCTGGAAAATCTAGCCGGGGCTGAAACCGAGTACAATGCACTGAGTACTCAGCAGGAGCAGGCCCAGCAGGCAATTGGTGGCATCAGGGCAAAACTGGAGCACTGTATCGAACTGGAATCCAGGAAGAAGGAAAGGGAGAAGTTGCTGTCCCGGGCAGGGACTGAAGAGGATATATACCGCGAACTGGCGGAAGCATTCGGCAAAAAGGGAATACAGGCCCTTCTCATTGAAACAGCCCTCCCCGAAATAGAAAATGAAGCCAACAGGCTGCTGAGTCGTATGACCGAAAACCGGATGCACGTGAAAATAGATACCCAGCGAGAAACAAAAAAAGGTGATACGCTCGAAACACTTGATATCAACATCGCTGATGAGCTGGGGACCAGGAACTACGAGATGTTCAGTGGCGGAGAAGCGTTCCGGATTAACTTTTCCATCCGTATCGCCCTCTCCAGGCTGCTGGCAAGACGTGCTGGAGCACCACTTCCCACCCTGATCGTAGATGAAGGGTTCGGGACGCAGGACAGTACCGGTATTGAAAGACTCCGGGACGCGATAAACTCAATCCAGGATGATTTCGAGAAGATAATTGTCATCACCCATATTGACGAACTGAGGGACGCCTTCCCTACCCGAATCGATGTTACCAAGACCCCGGAGGGCTCGGTTATAGAGTTGGGTTAGACCGGATTACGTGTAGTGGGCTAGACCACTACATCTAGACTTTCCTTACAGCCCCAGGCTGGGTGCAATCCCCTGCATCGCACTTACACCGAGTTCAATCAGGTCATCAAGCTCGATACCAAGGTCACTGCACGTGGCTATCTGTTCCCGGTTTGCCCCGGCGGCAAAACTTTTCTCTTTGAACCTCTTGCGGACTGATTTTACTTTCAAACTGGCCAGTGCCTTGTCCGGCAATATCAGGGCAGCCGCCGTAATGAGTCCGGTTAGCGGGTCAACGCAGAAAAGGGCCTTGTCCATCTTGCTTTCAAGAGGTACGCCATGCGCCTCGTTATGGCAGAGAATTGCATGGACTATCTCCTCTCCAACCCCCATCTCCCTGACCAGGTCCGCACCCAGTTTGCTGTGAGTACTCATATCACCCTCGGTCAACTCCACGTCAATATCGTGCAGGAGACCGGCGAGACCCCACGCTTCTTTATCTTCACCCAACTGTACCGCCATGGCGCGCATTACGGCCTCGGTGGCCAGCATGTGCTTTATCAGGTTCTCGTTTTCGACATTAGCGTATATGGAATCAAGTGCTTCTTCTCTATCCATCTTCCCCCCTGTCCTGTAATGACTTACCTGAGGCTACTTACCGCAAGGTGCAGCATTAGCAGATTCAGCGTATTGAGAGCCCCTGTTACTGTCAAGCTTACCTCACCAGAGAGCGTTCCCCGTCCCGCGCCAGTATCTCTGCCAGGTATTGTCCGGTTAAGGAGGATTTTTCACGGACAATCTCTTCAGGAGTCCCTGTTGCCACCAGATATCCGCCCTTGTCCCCCGCTCCCGGTCCCAAATCAATAATGTAGTCAGCGTTCTTAACTACGTCCGGGTTGTGCTCTATCACCACTATCGTATTCCCGGTGTCGGCAAGGCGCTGCAACACTCCCAGCAGGGCGGCAACATCATTGAAAGACAGCCCCGTAGTCGGCTCATCCAGCATATACAGCGTGCGCCCGGTAGCACGGCGTGACAACTCGGTGGCCAGCTTCACGCGCTGCGCTTCACCACCGGACAAGGTCGGTGCCGGCTGTCCCAGTCGAATATAACCCAGCCCCACATCATTGAGTGTTTCCAGCCTCCTGTTGACCTTCGGGAAATGCTCAAAAAACGCCAGCGCCTGCTCTACCGTCATCTCAAGTACTTCGGCAATATTCTTGTCTTTGAACCGGATTTCAAGGGCTTCCCGGTTGTAGCGTTTACCCTTGCATACCTCGCATGGAACGGTGACATCCGGCAGGAACTGCATCTCTATTTCTATGAAACCTTCACCCCGGCAGGCTTCGCAGCGTCCACCTTTTACGTTAAATGAAAACCGACCCGGTGCGTATCCCCTCATCCTTGCCTCGGGAACAGTAGCAAACAGCTCCCTGATTGGCGTAAAAGTCCCGGTGTAGGTAGCAGGGTTACTCCGTGGTGTTCGCCCGATTGGAGATTGGTCAATATTGATTACCTTATCGATATTCTCAATGCCCAGGATTTCATCACAATCGCCGGCCGGCTCCCTGGAGCGGTACAGTACCTGTGCCAGTTTCCGGTACAGAACATCATCTATCAGGGTGCTCTTGCCGCTTCCCGAAACACCGGTTACACAGACGAACATGCCCAGGGGAATATTAATATTAATATCTTTCAGGTTGTTCTGGCGTGCTCCTTTAATGACTATCTCTTCTCCGGACCCGGTACGACGCTGCTGAGGCAGAGGAATCTGCTTTATCCCACCGAGGTACTGCCCGGTTATCGATTGCGGACACCCGATAATGTCATCAATGGTCCCGGAAGCAACAATCCACCCGCCATGCTCGCCGGCTCCCGGTCCCATATCTATAATATGGTCGGCCGTCCTCATCATTGCTTCGTCATGCTCCACAATCAGCACCGTATTCCCCAGGTCTCTCAACCTCTTCATRGTCTCTATCAGGCGGTGATTGTCCGCCTGGTGCAGGCCTACCGTCGGCTCGTCRCAGATATAGAGCACACCCATCAGTCCGCTGCCGATTTGCGTGGCCAGTCGTATCCTCTGTGCTTCGCCACCACTCARTGTRGCCGCAGGACGGTCCAGGGTAAGATACTCAAGACCWATATCACTGAGGAAACCAAGGCGTGTCCGTATCTCCTTGAGTATCTGGTAGGCAATCATCTGCTCCCGCTCACTCAGAATAGCCCKGTTRCCRTCGCCAAGGGCGGCCATCCATTGCAGCGACTGTGCTACCGACATAGCACTGATATCCACAATATTCCTGTTGTCGACAGTGACCGCCAGTGACTCCGGCCGGAGCCTCTTACCCAGGCATTCCGGGCACTTACGGGTTGTCATATACAGCTCAAGCTTTGCCCGGGAGTACTCGGAACCTGTGTCGCGGTGCAGGCGTTCCAGTTGAGGAACGATACCCTCCCAGCCGCGGAAATACTCGCGGACATGACCATACCGGCTGCGGTGCCGCACCCACTCCCCATTTTCGCCGTACAGCAGCAGGTTCAACTGCTCCTTGCTCAAGTCCTTGACCGGGGTGTCCAGCGGAATATCAAGGTTTCGCAGTTTTCGCAGGTACCAGGTATGAGTCTGGAAGGGGTGAATCGCACCCTGGCGTATTGTCAGGCTCTTATTTGGCAGCACCTGGTCGGGGTCAATCTCTCGTTTCACACCCAGACCGCTGCAGACCGGACAGGCACCGTGAGGGCTGTTGAAACTGAACGTCCGTGGGGCAATTTCCCCGATACTGATTTCACAGTGAATACAGGCAAACTGCTCGGAAAATAATAGTTCCTCGCCACCGACAACCGAGACCAGGACAACGCCTGCCCCGAGTTTCAGTGCGGTTTCTACCGAATCGGCAATCCGGCTCTGCGTGCCGCTCTGCCCGATGACCAGGCGGTCTACCACCGCTTCAATCGAATGCTTCTTATTCTTGTCAAGCTGGAACTGCCCGGAAAGGTCGTGTGTTTCACCGTCAACCCGCACACGGACGTAGCCTGCCCTGCGCAGGTCATCGAATATCGACTGGTATTCGCCCTTGCGGTCTTTCACCAGCGGTGCCATTATCAGTATCCGGCTGCCTTCGGCAAGACCCTGTACGGCATCGACAATCTGTTCAATAGTCTGGCTGGTTATCTCCTGTCCGCACTTCGGGCAATGGGGATGACCGACCCGGGCAAAGAGCAGCCGCAGGTAATCGTAAATCTCGGTCACGGTACCCATCGTTGACCTCGGGTTCCGGCCCGGCCCCTTCTGGTCTATCGATATCGCCGGACTGAGCCCCTCGATATAGTCAACCTCGGGTTTCTCCATCCGCCCGAGGAACTGCCGTGCGTACGCGGACAGTGATTCCATGTAGCGGCGCTGTCCTTCGGCATAAATCGTATCAAAAGCTAACGAGCTTTTCCCGGAACCGGAAACCCCGGTAATGACAACCAGTTTGTCCCGTGGAATGGTAACATCTATATTCTTAAGGTTGTGTTCGCAGGCACCTTTGACAATAATGGAATCCAGTGGCATCTCTCTTTCTCCTCCGCCCGTGCCTATTTTAACATTCCGATACCGGTGCAACAAGGTGGTTCTCCTCGTTTTCTGTTGACACCCATTTTCATGAAGGCAGGATATGATATTCTACAATTTACAATCAACACCTACCGAGCAGAACCGACAAGGTACAACTATTGACAACAGTGAAATATTAGTCTAGAATGTACGTCCTTGTATATATACATTAAGTATACGCACAATACACGTAATTAATTATCCTGTTACCAATGTGAAAAAGGAGGGTACAATAAGCCCGTTAATTCAAGAATATTGACACCGACAGTCGAATGAAGAAAATAAAAAGCATAATAGATATACTGAAAGGTTAGTGCCATTGGAACACCACATGGATAATCAGGTAAGAACCTGACCTGACCTTTTTCAAGTTCGTTTGCTCAAATCACAACCGCGACATGGTTGAGCGTCTTCTCGATTTTAATAAGGAGTTTAGTAAAATCTGAGATGGGTCTCTCCAGTCCGTCATATATCGCACCACCCCTCATCACAATGGCCGTCACTCTGTGTCTGCTGCTGGCAGTACTTCTCTGGTCACGCCGGGATTTCGCAACCAGGATATTCGCCGGTCTTCTCCTGAGTATTGCAGTCCAGAACCTGCTGATATTCGCCATGCGGTTCAGCCCGGATGTACAATTCGCTCTCGTCTGGCAGCAGAGAATGATTGTCACCATTATGGGGTCATTTGTGTTCTACTACCACTTCACCCTTGCCTACACCAATACCTGGGGACAGAGACGTTTCCTTACTACCATGTACCTGCTTCTACTGGTCTTGGTCGTCCTGATTCCAACTGACGTGTTTATCAAGGAAATGCAAGTCACCGAGTACGGTTATAGACCTGTTTTGGGACTGGGTATTTATGTCCTGGTACCGTTCAGCGTCAGCTTACTTACAGTGGGAGTCATTAACCTGATTAAATATTACAGATTACCTCTGTCACGAGAAGAAAAGGGCAGAATAGTGCTCCTGCTGATTGCCGCACCACTGCCTTTTATTGGAGCGATCCTGGGTGGTTTTACTGCATTACCGTCGACAACTATATGGTTTAATCTGTCATCCGGCGTATTATTCAGTGTCGCCCTGCTTAAATACAGCCTGTTTGACCGACGTATGTTAGTCCGAAGAGGCCTGGCTTATATCCTTGTCAGCTTCGTGGTAGCGGTCCCTTACGTAGCTATCCTGCTAATGAGCAACGAGCTCATGATACCTGAGGTAGAACCGTGGTGGATACACGCCATTTATCTTATCATACTGGCTTTCCTCCTGCGGCCCCTCTACGGATGGGCGCAAAATGCTGCCGACAGATTATTCTATCGAGAACGATATGACTATGTGAAGTCACTTGAACAGTTCAGCAGGGAGACCCAGAGTATCAGTGAACCTGCACAACTCAGCTATACACTTTTACGGTTAGCCAGTGGTGCTGTAGGATGCTCAACCGCCGGACTCCTGCTGCCATCCCAGGATAACGATTATTTCGTGTTGACCTCTCATATCAATATGGATAATCCTCCCTCCGGGCCGGTATTCAGCACCAGAGGCCCTATAGTGAAATGGCTGGAACAAAACGGGCAACCCCTGTCTTCCGATGGCCTCCGGATTATGCCCGAGTTTCATATCCTGCCGGATAACGAACACAGTAATCTGCACCAGATGCAAACCGAACTGCTGGTCCCCACCAG
>DUES01000223.1 GCA_011192055.1 Dehalococcoidia bacterium | reverse complement strand
CTGGCAAGGCCATTGAGTGCCCGCATCAGGGAGTACGCATCCAGTATACCCGTCGTGGGCGAGAGCACACCGGCAACTGCCTTTACATTCGGCTCCAGTCGGCTAACTTCATCACGTGAGATGAGTCGTAAACCGGTGACGCCACTGTTGCGTCCCAGTTCAATGAGCTCCTCCAGTTGGCCGACCTCCTCATCACTGGTGGCCACGATAATCTTGCCCATCCTGCGGTGGTCTATACGGTATTTCTCGCAGAATCCGTAGAGGAGCCGGTTTCCCTCGACGCAGAAACGGGCTTTAAGCGAGCCTTCGGGATAATACAATCCGGCGTGTATAACCTCGCTGTTTCGGCTGCTGGTCTCCAGCCCGAATGTCTGGTTCTTTTCGAGGACAAAGATGCCCTGCTCATATTGTGACAGTTCGACAGCAATTGCCAGACCGACAACTCCGGCCCCGATGATGGCTATGTTTACGTCAGCAGACATTTTCCCTAAAAATCACTCAATCTGTGCTGCAGGGTCTTTCCCAGGTGAGAGGTATCGTTGTGCCGTGTGAGTATGAACTGTCCGCCCCCGTACTCGAAGGTAGTCATCCCCGTCACGTCCTGCCTGATGTTCCAGAAGTGGGAGTTGTCCAGGTCCAGCAGACTGCATATCAGAACCTTGTTTATGACACGGTGCGATACCAGCACAACCGTCCCTTCGTGCCCGGCTACAATATCATCAACGTTCTTTCGTGCCCGTTGCGTGACGTCATCAAGGCTCTCGCCGTCCGGCATTGTTACCGTGTGCGGGGCGGTCAGCCAGCGTTGATACAGGTCTGAGCACTTTTCCCTGACATCGTTATGGCTCATGCCCTGCCATGACCCGTAATTGAAATCTACCAGGTCCGGGGTAATGTTGACTTCAAGGCCGTGGTATACGGCAACGGCACGAGCGGTATCGAGGGCACGCTTCAGGGGACTGGAGTATACGGCTTCGACATCGAAATCAGCCAGGTGATGACCAAGGGCTTCCGCCTGGGCAAAGCCGGTCTCGTTAAGCTCCATGTCAAGCCTGCCGCGAAATACCTCTCCGATATTCCAGTCGGTCTCGCCATGCCGGGTGATGATGAGTCGAGTCATGGAACCATTCTGCTATCAGAAGGGGAATAAAGTCAATCATAGCCTTCACGGTGCGGGTAATGGGTAGTTCTGGTATGCTCTGCTTGTGAGTAGACTACAGCAGCCGGGTCCATATAGACGGGTTTCTCTAGCAGGGTGATGAAAAACTCTTTCAACCATCCCCCTGTCCCCCTTCCTATCCAGGAAGGGGGAAAATATTGTATCTGGGGGACACCCCCAGACCCCTGCCAAAGGGGCTTCGCCCCTCTGGACTCCCCTTTTTCAGCAACCTGCTAGGGGAGTATTTTCATTCAACTTCAGGGTCGGTACTGGTGAGGGATTGGGTGACGAACCGAGGTCTTTCGGTGGCGGTCCCCGTTATCACGCTTATTATCAGCGCAGGGAAATGGAAGCCATGCTTCACCGGGCCGGTTTCCGTACGTCCGTGTTTGAGTCCTATCCGGGAAAGATATTCGGGGAGGAAATCGCCCAGGTCTGGACACAGAAACCCTGAAATTACCGGGAAACTTATCTACGCGTTTAGGATTGCTCATTGTTACTGCTACCGTACAAGCGCTCCCGAATGTTCGCGGACCGCTTCCATCATGTTGCGTTGCTGTGTCCCCGCCTGGCGCAAACATGCTGTTAGAACGTGACCGATGAGGAGGTGCACATCCTCCACCTGTTCCATATCATTGACATGTGCCACGATGGCGATATCGACCAGTGATGACAGCTTGCCGCCGTCAAAACCGGACAAGCCTATCGTGGTAGCTCCCCTTAACCGGGCCGCGTTTACACCGTTTAATACGTTCGGCGAATTTCCGCTGCCGCTGATGGCGATGATAACATCTCCGGGGTCGACAAGACCGATTAAGCGTGCGGAGAATACATTTTCGTAGTCGGTATCATTTGCCCAGGCCGTGGTCAGAGGTATGCTGTCGTTCAGAGAGAAAGCCCTCAGGCCGGGCCTGTTATTGCCGGCAGCCCCCTTCGCGAGGTCACAGGCGATGTGTGAGGCTGTTGCTGCGGAGCCACCGTTTCCAAAGGTGTAAATCCGTTTGCCCTTTTCGCGTGCTTCATTGAGAACCTCAACAGCGCTGGTAATACGGTCTTTCCGGAGCTTGTCCAGCGTCATTGACACGTCAAGGAAATAGGTACCTATTATGTTGACGGCCCCTCTTTCATCGTGCTGGTCTGACATTTACTTCACCGTCCTTACCACTTCGGTCTGTTTCATAACCCGTGAGGCTGTCGTATACGACTGGTACGGGACTTCCGGTTGCGACTGTGCCCAGTCCACGTACTCATGAATAATCTGTTCCAGGGGCGTAGTTGCCATCCATCCAAGTTCTTCGATACTGGAGCTTTCCGAAATAGTATGGCGGCTGTCTCCATAGCGGAATTGACCGGGGACCTCCGGAAAAATATTCTTACCCGTGATTTTAAGCAGTGCTCGTGCGTATTCCAGCACGGTTACAGGCTTGCTCCCACCGATGTTAAATGCGTGGTAGTCGGCTGCTCCATTCTCCATGACCAGCAGGTTTGCCCTGACCACGTCACCAACGTATACGTAGTCGCGAAGTTGTCCGCCATCCTCGTAAATGAGCGGCGGCATGTTTTTAAGCAGCCGGATAGTGAAGCTGCGCAGTATCCCCGAATAAGCATTGAAGAAGCTCTGGCGGGGACCCTGGGTAATGCTGTAGCGCATGACCACAGTGGGAATCCGGTGTTTTCTGCCCAGTGTAAGAGCATAAAGCTCCTGGCAATACTTGGAAACTGCGTACTGGTTGTGGGGACTGACATGTGATTCATCGAGGCGCTGGGGCTTCATCGGCTGTCCGCAGGTATCGCACTGCACTTCCCAGTTGCCCTGTTCCAACTGGTCCAGGGTACGGGCCAAAGGGTACTGTACTCCGTGCTCTTCGCAGAGGTACTTGCCTTCACCGTAGACAGCCTGTGAGCTGGCCACAATCACTTTCTGCACCGGCAGGTGCTGGTTGACAATTATCTCGTAGAGCAGGGCTGTACCAACATCATTCACAGAGGCGAATGTACTGAAATCGGTGAGGTAGTCCTGGTATGCGGCGAGGTGAAAGACCACGTCAATACCCCGCAGTGCCGCTACTATGTCATTTCGATTTCGAACATCTCCAAGCCTGAAATCGACCTCATCGGGAAGATAATCAGGTTTACGGCCGTCACGATGGACGGGCGGTGCCAGGTTATCCAGGACCCTTACTTTGTGGCCTTGCTCCAGGAGAAGGTCAACGGTATGTGAACCAATAAATCCGGCCCCGCCGGTAACCAGTATTTTCATAGTATCAATACACCTAGTTTCTGTAGTTAAAGATAACCTTGCTGCCATCGTTGTGGAACTGGAAGGGCATCTCACGCAGCTTTCTCATGCTGGCCCGTACGTTATCCCGTTTTGCCACCGGACAGTAGAGCAGGAGAAAACCTCCGCCACCAGCACCGGCGACCTTGCCGCCGGTAGCCCCGGCTTTTCTTGCTGTCAGGTACATGTCATCGATATCACCGGAGGATATCTTGCTGGACAGTTGTTTTTTCAGAGTCCAGCCCTCGTGCAGCATCTCCCCGAATTCAGGATACGCTCCGTCCAGCAGAGCCAGCTTTGCCTTATGAGCCAGCCTGGCCAGTTCTTTGAGCAGGTGCTGCCTCTCGATGATGTTTGCTTTCTGTTCGGTGAGGATGTCGCTGGACTTACGAGTACGCCCGGTATAGAAGAGCAGGAGGTTCTCATTCAGTTTCCTCTTGCATTCCTGGCTGATGCCTAACTTGTCCATCCTGATATCATCCGGGCGGAAGGAGATAAAACGCATATTACCGTATGAAGAGATGTACTGGTCCTGCTTCCCGATTGGCTTACCCAGGATGTCTATCTCAATCCGGCAGGCCTGCCTGGCGAGGTCCTCGGCGGTGACGGAAACGCCCCGGAACGTGTGGAGAGCCTGGAGCAGTCCCACCGTGATACTGCTCGATGAGCCGAGTCCCGTGCCTTCGGAGGGGATATCGGCCATGGTGGTAATCTCCACTCCCTTTTCCACACCCGTCATTTTCATGGCTTCACGTATCAGGTCATGTTCTACATCATCCACGCAGCCGGTGATTTCTTTTTTGGAATAATTGAGGTAAATCATGTCGTCGAACCGCTCTTTGACAATCACAAAGGTGAACTTGTCAATTGCGGAACTGAGGACGGCACCGCCGCCGTTCAGCTTGTAGAAGTCCTCAAAATCTGTCCCGCCGCCAAGAAAACTAAGGCGGAGGGGTGTCTGTGCAATGATCATCTGTGGCCCCTGGTTATAACTGTTTTATTACCTGTACGAATAGTGGTTTCTACCATTGGATTAAGACCATTGTCACATGGTGGATGGTCTTATGTAAGAACTGTAAGGTTTATTGAACAGGGCAAGAGGGGTTATATATTTTTGAGCCAGGGTCACGAAAATGGTCTCTCCAGACCACTATCGTCTCATTAATCAGCATAAGGTGGTACGCAACYGGTATGCTATTRTGAAACGRTTCTGCAAYTGCCGGAGTGTCCTGCTGCACCCGGTATAGTGTCAGGAACAGCGTTACCCGRGRCSGATATGAGTAATGCCCAACGAATAGCCTGAAATACCGTTACCCTGTACGTAGCGCAGGCAATCACATCAGCGCTTTCGCTGGTACTGCTTYATGCTCTGTTTGCTTACGAGTTGAGATTCTTTGATGCGGACGACAGGGAKCTGTTCAGGCAGGTGATAGCGAGRGTTSGMCCACGYTAAGTGAGTCCTCGCTTYWTGMCCGGTTAAGAAGTGTGCCGGGATGTTTAAAGGRATTCTGGCCGGAAACAGATTGCTCTTACCAGAGCCTGTCCAGTTTCTCTTTGAGCTGGCGTTTCCCGGCCTTTATTTCTACTAACCTGCTCTCAATCCACCGGTGTTTCGCCAGCTTTTCTCCGGTCAGTATAATGTCTATTGGTTTGTTATCACCCGCCGGAACTGAAGACGGAGGAAGCATTGTACGGACTTCTGCGGTAAGTCGCTCTTCTTCACGGATAAGCCGTGCAAGCCTGTCTTCCAAATCACGTTTCTTTGAGTCCATTACTGCCTCCGTATCTTCATTCAACGACTATTGTACCATGTACCCGGCTGATATTGATGGCATAATTTGCATGAGTTTTTATCTTGCCTGGAAAAAAACTTCGCAGCCGACTATTTCCAGTGAATATTCCGCAAAGTATTTTTCTATTTGCCTCGATAGTCCGGAGACATCATCATTCCTATTTGACATAAACCCAAGTTTATTGGCAAGTCGGGTAAGTACAGATGTCAGGGGCATGTATTTGGATGTTTGCTGGATGAAGGTACAGCCGAACAGGACTCCCCCCGGATTAAGCAGTGGTTTCAGGTTCTGAAAGACAATGCCCTTGCTGTCCATGTCACCCGGCAGGCAATGCAATAAATGGGTAATACTTATTGAGTCGAACCCCGAAGCACCAATACCAGGCGGCCGTAATACGTCTCTGCAGTAGACTGTCGGGTGATAGCGTGACAGTCGTTTTTGTGATATATCAAGGCTGTGGGGGTTCAGGTCTACCAGGGTAAGACGTGGACTCTTTACCGGGAAATGGCATTTGTCCAGGAAATATCCGGTACCGGTACCAACGTCCAGGTGGTTACCCGAGACATGCTTGCTGTAGAAGTCCACAATAGTCTTCGAATCACATCCCCAGATAAAACGGCAGTGCAGCCCGAGCGCAAACCAGTCATATATGCCCAGGAAAGCATTGGTGTACCACCGGGTACCGTCCCATGCTTTCTGGTTATCTACAGTCACTACTGTTTCTCCTCTACGGGTCAGGTTATCTGGCAATACCCGGACTAGTGCCATAGTAGAGGAACAGGCAGAGACAGGTCAACAACCGGTAAATATCGGGTTATGTCGATTTATGGGGCCGTGTATTCTGCTGGCAGTTTGTCCGGTTTGACGGGCTGCACTCGTTTGACGGTGGCAGTGGAATGCCGTACACTGTATTTTTTCTCAAGATAACAGGAAATGAAATACCGGTGAGGTATCCATGAATATCAGTGTCAGGGCGTACCGGAGAAAGGATGACTTTGAGAGGGTAGGGCAGTTTCTGCTCGAGACCTACCGTCCGGGGAGACAGCACAGTAACTGGCTGCAGTCGCGCTGGGAATACATGCACTATCACCCTCTCCTGGATGAGTCTGCATTACCCAATATCGGTATCTGGGAAAGTGATGGGAGCATTGCCGGTGTGGCGCATTACGAGGATGTGACCGGGAGCGCCTTTTTCCAGATACACCCCGGTTTCGCTTATCTGAAGCTGGAAATGCTCCTCTATGCCGAGAACCATCTGTACAAAGAGCTTGCTGACGGGCGGCGGTACCTGGGCGTCTTCATCAACAACTTCGACAGTGAGTTCGAGTCAATTGCCGCTGCCCGCGGTTATAAAAAACTTGAAAATCCCACCGATGCGTGGTCGGCATTTGTGATACCGCACCCCTTTCCGGAGATAATACTGCCTGCCGGTTTCCGCCTGAGAAGCCTCCAGGATGATAACGATTTGAAGAAACTCGACCGCGTGCTGCACCGCGGGTTCAATCACCCCGGAGAGCCACCAGCGGACGGTATTGAAGGCAGGCGGAAAATGCAGTCGGCACCAAACTATAATAAAGACCTCAACATATTCGTGGAAGCTCCTGGCGGGAGTTATGGTGCCTATTGCGGAATGTGGTACCTGGAGAAGAATGGGGTCGCTATGGTAGAACCTGTCTGCACGGACCCGGACTACCGCCGCATGGGCCTGGGAAGAGCTGCGGTGCTGGAAGGAATCAGGCGGTGCGGAGAGCTGGGCGCTACGGTGGCTTATGTCGGCTCGCAGCAGGATTTTTATCTGGAGATGGGCTTCGAGTTGCTTTTCACCATTAATTTCTGGGCAAAATACCTTGAATCTTAGTCAATGCAGATAAAGATAACCGGGAATGACGGCCCTCGTTAACCGTATATAGTGTACGGCAGGGGATTTGGACCCCTGCCGTGTAAAATGTTATTCCTGTTACTGCCCTGTGAATTCCGGAGGACGGCGTTCCATAAATGAGTCCTGGGATTCCTTCAGGTCGTGCGGTGCCCGGCGTG
>DUES01000222.1 GCA_011192055.1 Dehalococcoidia bacterium | reverse complement strand
GACCGTAGCAGCAGCCGTTCAGAGTGCAGCCTATCCTGCCAATTACGGCTTGTGCTACAACTACTGCCGGGGCCAGCAGGTCAAAGAAGTAACCGATTTTTACTTTGGCAATTTTGCAGTAGATCCAGATACCCAGCGAAGCACCAAGTACCGCACCGTAAGCGGTCAATCCATCCCCACCAAGTATTCTTCCGGGTTCCTGTGTGTAATCAATCACCGAGCCAATAAGAACAAGCTCCGGGTGCAGTTTGGCGACTACTATATTATCGATAACGTGGATCAACCTCGCGAAGATTATGCCTGAAGGAATACCCACCAGCGCCACGGCGAAGACGGTGTCATATGTTGTTTTGGCCCCTTTCTTTGTATGCCATACCAGCCAACCCACAATCCAGATTATGGCCAGGGCAATGAAAATACCGTACCAGCGGATACTGATCGTTCCTATCGTAAAAGCTATCGGGTCTATACCTATCTCAATCATCTGTCCTCCTGACCGTCAATGATAGTATACAGCAATCCTTCAAGCAGCAGTCGGGCTGCTTTTTTGTCCAGCGGTTTATTATTATTGCCACACTTGGGTGACTGGATGCAACTCGGGCAGCCCTCCAGGCAGGGACACTCGTTAATAACCTTAAGCGTGGCTTCCCATAATTGTGTTATCAGTTCATAGCCCTTTTCGGCAATACCGATGCCGCCGGGATGACCGTCATGGATAAATACCTGGGCTTTGTTTGTATCCGGGTGCAGGACTGTAGACAATCCGCCGATATCGTTGCGGTCACACAGGGCAAAGAGGGGCAGAATACCAATTGCGGCATGTTCCACAGCATGCAGTCCGCCTGCCAGGTCCAGTTTTTCTCTTTCCACTTCTGCGATTGCTTCATCCGGGAGGTCAAACCAGAGTGCAACCGTGGGAAAGTGCTGCGGAGGCAACTCCAGGGGTTCTTCCCCCAGGACTTCATCCGTAAACTGTGCCTTTCTCCTGTAGCCTACTACGGTGGTGGTAACCTCCACCTCTCCCAGGTGCACCCATGCCCGCCTGGTCTGTTTCTCACGCCTTTTCCTGAGGATGTGCAGGTCGGTAAGGTCTTTGCACTGGGTGTAGTAGTTTGCTTCAATCCTGTCTGCATATGCGGTCCGGCTGGCGATATCCAGAGCATTAATAATAAAAGCCTCACCCTGGTGCAGGTAAACTGCCCCGGGATGTATCTGAAAAAAAGCGACGCTGTCCTCGATTGTTTCCAGCAGGGTGTTTGTCCCGGAGTCCATGATGCTGTAGTTCTCCCCGGAGGTTGAACGTATGCTGATGCTCTGCGCCGGGTGAGCAATTGCCGGTGAGATATACAGCCGTCCACGGCGCTCCCTTAATGCTCCCCGTTTTTCCAGTTCAGCCCCTTCCCTTTCCAGCGTCTCTCCGAAGAATTCTTCGTCATCCTTACTCAGTGGCATTTCCCACGCAGCACACAGCAGGTGTGCCCGGGCTATGTAAGGATTGTCCGGGTTAACAAGGGCATTCTCAAAGCTGCTCTTAAAGAAGAACTCGGGGTGACGCATGAGGTACTGGTCGAGGGGGCCGTCCAGTCCGATGAGGAAGCTTAAGGACTGCTCTTTACCACGGCCGCTCCTGCCGGCCTGCTGCCAGGTGCTGGCGATACTCCCCGGATAGCCGGTCAACACGGTTGCTTCCAGGTTCCCGATATCGATACCGAGTTCAAGAGCAGTGGTGGCGACTACTCCCAGGAGTTTGCCGCTGAAAAGCTGCTGCTCTATTTTCCGTCTTTCCTTCGGAAGATAGCCTGCGCGGTAAGACTTGATTCGTCCGGCAAGCAGAGGGTCTGCGGAGGCCAGCCTGTCCCGTGAGTAGGTATAGATAAGCTCCGTAAGGCGGCGTGTACGCGTAAAAGTAAGGGTACGTATTCCCCTGCTGACCAGCGCCGTGAAAAGGTTGGTAGCCTCGGTGTTGGCACTGCGGCGGGTACTCTTTGCAGCATCGATAAGTGGTGGGTTCCAGAAAACAAAGTCCTTTCCGCTGCGGGGAGCACCGTCACTGTCCACCACGACAAACGGCAGTCCCGTCAGTTGTTCGGCATGTTCCCCGGGATTGGCAATGGTGGCTGAAGAGCAGATAAACTGCGGTTCCGAACCGTAGATGCGGCACAGGCGGCGCAGCCGGCGCAGTACGCCGGTCAGGTGAGAGCCGAAAACGCCGCGGTAGACGTGGGCTTCATCGATAACCACGTAGCGCAGGTGGCGCAGCATACGGGACCACTGCCGGTGGTTTGGCAGTATACCGAGGTGGAGCATATCAGGGTTGGAGAGCACAATCCGGGTCCGGCTCCTGATATCGGCACGTTCGCTCGATGGTGTGTCACCGTCAAAGGTGGCAAACTCATCACCGGAACACAGTTCTCCGAGGGTCCGAAGCTGGTCCTGCGCCAGTGCCTTGGTGGGGAAAAGGTACAGGAAACGGGTATCCGGTTCGGTAAGCATTGCCTGGATGACGGGGATGTTATAACAAAGTGTCTTTCCGCTGGCACTGGCTGTGGCCACCATTACGTTGCTGCCACGGCGTACTAAATTCACCGCCTCGGCCTGGTGAAGGTACAGTGGTAACAGGCCGCGCTTTGCCAGTGACTCCTGCAGCGGTGCAGTCAGAGATTGTTCCAGTTCACCATGGACTGCGGTGCGAGCCGGAATATGCTCGATGTGGACAACCTGGTCGTTATAGCCTGCCTGGGTCTTTATCTCCCGGAGAAATAATGAAGTATCCATTGTGTCTCTGTCTGACCTACACTTTATCGCAGGGTTCAGGACACAGGAATAATCTCTATCTGGTAGTCGAGTATTTCAGCGTCAGGACGGGAGTTCACAATAAAATCAACCACTTTTGACATAATCTCGTTAGCATGCCGGTGGTCATTGCTGATGCAGCAAATCCCGATGGTTGCCAGTTGCCACATATCCCCGTTGTCTACTTCCGCAACAGCGACATTGAATTTATTTGCCACCCGGCTGACAATAGACTTCAGCACCCGTCTCTTTCCCTTGAGTGATTCATTCTCCGGTAAGCGAAGGTCAACCCTGCATACTCCGACATTCATCATCTGTACTCTCAGTGCAATCCCGACGGTAACGCAGGGAGCCATAAACAGCGTTAGTATTTTCCGGTCCGGTGAAGGACAGGGCTCACTCAGTCTTCCCTGTCTTTGGGGTTGGCATTATACTCAAACCGGGCCCGCTCAGCAACAATTGTCAGCAGCGTGGACGAGGCACCCCGTGGCCGGTACATGCCTTTCTCCCACTCACTGATTGTCTGCTGGCGTGTTCCGAGTCTGTCTGCCATCTCGCGCTGAGTCAAGCCAAGATGGGATCTCAGTGCACGTACGTGAAGGCTGTCCCACCGGGGGCGTGTATTTCTCTGCAGGCTATCCATAGCCAGATTTTACACGAATTAGTGTATAACGTCAACGCCGCGTATGGGGTTAACCCCACGTATGGCACTTACTTAATTACTAGCAAATTTCTCTCACGCGTCATTGCGAGGAGAACGGCGGCGAAGCAATGAAAAATAAATGGTACACCTCTTCACCGTCATTGCGGGAACGCAGTGACAGGCTGCTGATTTCAGCGGCACGCAATCTCACATATATAATACATACACCTTATTGACAGGTCGGACTGTTTGGCTTACCATTGACTAGGTAATCACGTATGGAAGGCGGCAGAATGATGAGGTTTCATCGTATGGTATCCTTTGTTACAGTGGCCGCCATTATGTGTCTGCTGGTAGCAGTTATGCCTGCTCAAACGGTTCTGGCGGCACCTACGGTACTGTTATCACCGGCATCCGGCGCCGTTGGTACCATGGTTACGTTAACCGGTACAAACTTTGAATCCTACAAAGGTGACAGCCTTTCCATCTTTTTTAACGGTGTTGCAATCATAACCAGCCCGGTGACAGTACCGGACAGCGGGCGGCTGGAGACCAGTTTTGAGATACCGGGCAACACGGCTCCCGGACAGGTTATGCTCAGCGTAATAGGGCCGCTTGGTTCCACGCTGGCGACTACTACTTTCATGGTGGAAGCTGCTGAAATCTGGACGAACATAGGCAACGGTATCGTAGGGACTGAGGTCACGATTATGGCCCGGGGATTCTACGTTAACAAGATGGTGGCTTTTTATTATCAGCATAGTGATGTGACTACGCTTCTGGGCACCGCTGCAGCCAGTGCCACCGGCGAATGCAGCCTGGATTTCGTTGTGCCCCCGGGATTTGCCGGGCCTCATCTGATTACGGCTAAAAATGATGTTGAAACAGGCAACGTGGCGATAACAACATTTGAGGTAGTTCCTGCGGTAACCATATTCCCTGCTCAGGGGACTGTTGATGATATTATTTCCGTTAAGGGTAGCGGTTTTGCTGCCGGTGAAGAGGTGACTGTCTATCTTAAATCAGCCCCGGTAGCCCTTATTAACACCGATGCGTCCGGTAACTTCGAAGGTGTTTTCAAGGTGCCTGCCATGAGCAATGACTCCTACGCAATGAGGATAGAGGACAGGAGCCGTAACCGGGTGCTTATGCAGTTCGACATTGTGGCGGGTACCCGTTTAGACAACACCAGTGGCCCGGTAGGTGCCGAGGTTATCGCCACTGGTAATGGATTTACCGGTGGTAATACGCTTTCGGTGTTTTATGATGACGTTGAGCTGGGGACAGCGGTAGTCGAAGAGACCGGTACCTTTACTTTTACCTTTGAAATACCGGTTAGTGCCGGTGGCCAGCACAAGATAACATTCAATGATGGTGCCGATACCGTAGTGATGGCATTCACCGTGGAAACAGCCCCACCTCCCGTACCAACCCTGCGACTTCCTGAGATCGGTACCGAGGTGAAGTCGCCGATCAGCTTTACCTGGGTGGAAGTGGAAGACCCCAGCGCTCCGGTTTCCTACGTCGTCCAGGTCGCTAATGATATTGAGTTTGCTGATGTGGTGCTGGAAAAGACCGGTATTATGGCGGCAGAGTATACTCCCGCCGGCAATGAGCGGTTGCGTTCTTCAAAGGAAGAGACTGCCTACTACTGGCGGGTCAAAGCCGTGGACGCCGCTTCAAATGAGGGCGGATGGTCTGCTGTTGGCTCGTTTCGGGTAGTCCCGTCGTTTGCTATGCCAAGCTGGGCTATTTACGTACTGATAGGACTTGGTGTGGTAGCTATAGGACTGCTTGTCTTCCAGTTGTGGAGACGACGGCGGAACAGATACTGGGACTAGAATAGACCGTCAGCCGGACTAGGTATCGGCATTAAGTATACGGATAACCCTGGTCTTTGCCCGTACAACTTCCATCCGGTCAACCTTCTTAACTGCTTCCTGAATCTGTCCTTCGCTGGTGAGATGTGTCGTCATTACCAGTGGTACGAAGTCTTTGGATACTGCTTCTTTCTGGATAACGGCGGCGATACTGATATCGCATTTCCAGAAGATATCACTAATCTGGGCAAGAACTCCTGCCTGGTCAACGGCGCTGAACCTCAGGTAATACCGTCGTTTTGCTGCTTCGGTGTCACTCAGGGACAGCTCCTCGGAGGAAACGGGCAAGGGTAGTTGCTCCCCACCGGTAATATCCAGCAGGTCTTTGATTATGGCATCGGTGGTCGGGTAAACGCCCGCACCGGGAGCGACAAAACCGGATACCACTCCGTACTCGTCCTCAAGTTCGGTGCCATTATATGCACCTTCCAGGGTGCCAAGGAGGGATGTCCTGGGTACGAGTGCGGGGTGTACGGCGATATTGAATTTGCCTTCATTCTGCTCAATCACGCCAACCGATTTTATTGAATACCCCAGCTCCAGGGCGTACTGAATGTCCTGGGCGGTGATATTTCGTATTCCTTCAACGGGGAAATCCTGCACGGCATGATATGAGTTCGTTATCAGGTTAAGAAGAATGCGTATCTTGTTGGCGGTATCTATACCGTCGACATCATCAGACGGGTCGGTTTCAGCAAGACCCTGTTCCTGGGCTTCTTTCAGCGCTTCGTCGAACCCCTTGCCTTCACGCGTCATCGTTGACAGTATGTAGTTGGATGTACCGTTAAGGATGGCGTATATTCTCCTGTAACTCTTGGCGGCAACGCCTGCCTGCTGAAACTCGTGTATCAGGGCGTGACAGCCGACGAAACTTGCCCGGAAACCAATTCGCCGTCCCAGTTCCACGGCCAGGCTGAAGATATCCTGTCCCTTGTGAGCGAGAAGCATCTTGTTTGCGGTCACGACGTCCTTGCCATTTCGCAGCGCTCTGGAGACAATGCTGCCGGCCGGTTCAATACCGCCAATAGTCTCAACGATTATGTCAATGTCAGGGTCATCAACAGCCTGCTGCCAGTCTCTTGACAGGTAACTGGCCGGTACACTGACAGAGCGGGGACTTTCCAGGTCGATATCAACTACCCTGGTTAGCTCCAGGCCGACCACACCCTTCTCATACAGTGCTTCGATAACACCGGTGCCTATGTTGCCGAAACCAATGACGGCTACCTTCTTGCTTCCTTCTGTTGACATGACAGAGTGCCCCCCTGATATAAGTCTATCGGGCTAGCTAATGTTATAGCGATGACCTGGAAAGTGTCAAATCAGGGTTTCATCTAATTGTGTCGCAGGTCAACGGACAGTGGTGTAAGTATAATTATCGACATACTTTCAGCCCCTGGGCCATGGTTTCGGGTATGCGGGTCAGAGAAGTGACACGGGTAGTTGCAGTGAATGGCACTGCGGGTGCTTTTTATTCTAAGGGAGCACATTAGAATACGTGTAATAGATTTGACTACCTGGTGAAATATCGTGGGCAGGATTACCGGACTGCCGGTAGCCCGACCACTTTTCTTTCCCGGGGCTGAATCAATGGAAATAATCGGAAATGAGCAGCAGACCTCTGAAATGAAGTTTCTACAGCACCGTCTGCTGGAAAAAGACGGGTCGCTCTCCGACTGTGAGAATAGTGAAGAGGAGCTCCACCGAAGCCAGCTTTATCACCGGTATATTGCTGAAAACACGACTGACTTCATAACGATACTCACCCTCGAAGCTGTTTACATCTACGCCAGTCCTTCACATCATCTGCTGGGTTACGAGCCATCGGAACTTGTAGGAAAACCGGGGCTGGACTTTGTGCACCCGGATGACATTGAGCCTCTTGATTCACTCTTGATGGAGTATGCCAGTCTTGGCATGGACGAACTGCAGCGACTGAAAGACCAGAGCAGTGCCGAAGCAATATCCTTCAGAATTGTTGATAAATCTGGGAAATGGCACCACATGGAAGCTACGGCTAATCTCGTTGGGGAGGTCGGAGGAGAGAGCTTTTCGATACTGCTGGTCAGCCGGGATGTTACTGACCGTATAAGGGTCGAGGATGCGCTGCGGCAGGCTTATGAACAACTGGAGAAACGGATTGTAGAGAGGACATCGGAACTCGCAAAGGCAAATGAAAACCTGCGTGATGAGATTATCGAGCGCAGGCGGGCAGAGG
>DUES01000221.1 GCA_011192055.1 Dehalococcoidia bacterium | reverse complement strand
TTACCTGTCTTGCGCGAGCATCAAAAGCACCGGCGCAGCCTACGTAGAACAAGTACTCTGTTTCGCCGGCCTCAAATGGTTTGGCCTCGATTCCCGCCGCCCATTTGCCACGGTCGGTGGGAGCAAGTCCCCAGGGATTACTGCGCTGTCTCATGTTCTTGAACAGGCTGTTTAATTCTTCTGGGAATTTAGACTGCTCCTGTATCAGGTTCCGGCGCATACCAATGAGTTTTGGTACATGCTCGATGAATACCGGGCACACCTCCATGCAAGCACCACAGGTAGTGCAGTCCCAGATAGCGTCCTCAGACACAGTACCTTCACCACTGTCGCCGATAAGGGGCATTACAGCTTCTTCACCGCTGGTTAGCAGCGGACCGTTTTTCAATAGATTGACATAAATATCATGAATAACTGTTTTGGGATTGAGGGATTTACCCGTGACAGCAGCCGGACAGTTGTCCTGGCAGCGGCCACAGTGTGTACAGGCATAAGAATCAAAGAGGTCTTTCCAGCGAAACTGGTCTACCTGTCCGATACCGAGAGCAGCATCCTTTTTGAAATCTTCCCGGGGTTGAGTATTAACCCTTTCCAGGCTCCTGAAGAAAAGGTTGGGAATGGCGGCAAGAATATGCATGTGCTTGGTATGGGCCAGGTAGTTTAGAAAAATGAGAAATGCGGCAGCATAAATCCACCAGAAAACATTGGCTGTGACATCCAGACCTGTTGCTGAGGCACCAGAGAAGAATACGGAAGCCAGGAATTCTGATACCGGCATATAGCTGGCAGCTCTTTCGGTTCCCTGGGCAATCTCACTGGAATGTATTCCAAAGAAGGATATCGTCATGAGAACGAGCAAGCTCAGGGTAATAGCGGCATCAAGGTTTACCGGGTCAACATACTTGGGACGGAAGGCAATCCTTCTCACCATTGCGACGATGACACATACCAGGACGATGACCCATACCACGTCAAAAATGAATGACAAAGTAAAATACCCACCGTCAGGTAGTTTGGAGAAGCTGATATTACCTTGAGAAAGACCACTCAGCAGGAATTCTACATTCAGGATTACCAGTACCAGGAAACACCAGAAAAAGACGGCATGGTTCAGTCCGAAAAGGTAGCGCCGGGCAACCGTACACTGCTGAGTAAGAGGGTAGACCACCATATTCCGGATACGTTTACCGATATTATCGGTACGGTTTTCGGCGGTTCCCAGTGTTACCCACCGGAAACGCTGATATAGGCTCCAGCCGAAGAATGCTATGGCTATCACAAAGATACCCACAAATATCATTGTGTTGGGTGACACGATTATCCTCCCGTTTCTGTATCTCTACACTGACTTACTACTGGGCGCGCAGCTCTTTGACATAACTGGTGATGGCTGGTACTACCTGGAGGACATCACCTTCAATACCAAAAGTAGCCACCTCAAAAATTGGCGCCTGCTTGTCATAGTTGATAGCAATAATCATGTCGGAATCCCGCATACCCGCCAGGTGCTGGATAGCGCCGCTGACTCCGCAGGCAATGAATAGCTTGGGTCTGACTGTTACACCACTCTGACCAACCCAGCTCTCCATGGGCGCCAGGCCTTCTTCTACAGCAGCACGCGTAGCAGCTACCACGCCACCCAGTTCGTCAGCCAGCTCCTGTATCAGGTGGAAATTATCACTGGACTGTATACCGCGTCCGGCACAGACAACTATGTCTGCAGCGGTAATGTCTACCGCTCCCGATTCACTTTTGTTATTGATTATCTCCAGAACCTTGACACCGATATCATCTTCGCTGATTGTCATGGACTCACGCACAATCTCACCCTCTTTGGTGGCGTCTTTCTCCGGCACCTCCATAGCGCGCGGGCGGACTGTGGCCATCTGCGGCCTGGTGCGCTCAGTTACAATAGTAGCCATGATGTTGCCGCTGTAGGCGGGACGGGTCTGGAGCAGAAGTTTGTTGTCATCAATTGCCAGTTCGGTGCAACCTTCGGTTAGACCTGTGTTAAGTTCCGTAGCCACGGCGCCGGCCAAATCCCGTCCCAGGCTGGTGGCACCTATTAACACTACTTCCGGTTTGTATTTATCAATAAGGTAGGAAACAGCCTTGTAATAAGGCTCGGTCCGGTAGTCATGAAATACCGGAGCATCCATCAGGTAAGCTTTTGAAGCTCCATAGGCAAATGACTCCTGGCATAGTTGTTCCACATTATCACCAATGACCATGGTGCACAGCTCTGTATCCAGCTTCCCGGCAATGTCAGCACCAACACTAAGCAATTCCCATGAAACCGTTGCCGGCTCACCGCCGGTCTGTTCCACGAAAACCCATACGCCTTTATAATCTTCTTGTGACATAATAAGCTCTCCCTTTTTCTAGCTCTACCTCACACCCGTTACGGGGAGAGGATATCTTCCTCGATGAGGGCATCTACCAGCAAGCGGGCTGCGCCATCAGGGTCATAGATGCCATCGCCCAATATCTCACTTTCAGGCATTATCTGCGAAAAGATTTTGCGTACCTGGGTCAGAGCGCCCTTCGCCCCGACATTTTCCTCAGGTAGCTGCATTGCCTCATTGTCCCACAATTCCACTTCGGCATCTTCAGCCATCATCTGCATGCGCACCGTAGGCTCACGTGGAGTGTTAATCTGCGGCACTACTGTAATAAGGGCCGGCATGGTTGCTTCTACCATCTCATGTCGCCCTTCCAGCATGCGGCGGACTTTAACTTTTCCGGCCTGTTCATCCACATTCTCAATCTGGTCAACCAGCGTGAGCTGGGAGTATTTCAGTCGGGTGGCAACGCCGGGCCCTACCTGAGCCGTGCCGCCATCAATAGTCTGCTTGCCACAAATCACCATGGCCACTTCTTCCTTCTCGGCAAGCTTCTTGATAGCTTCAGCCAGAACCCTGGTTGTAGCCTGGGTATCTGACCCGCTGAAAACAGGGTCACTCAGAAGTACCACTTCATCTACTCCCATGGCCACTGCATTTTTAAGCGTTTCCTCGGCACTGGGGGGGCCCATGGAAATTGCTGCTACCTGGAACCCGTATTTGTCTTTGAGTCTCAGGCTCTCTTCCAGGGCATGCATGTCAAATGGATTGACAATAGACGGCACTCCTTCTCTTATCAGGGTACCGGTAGCGGGGTCGATGTTAATGTAAGCGGCATCCGGCACCTCCTTGATACAGACGACAATCAACACTGCCTTCTCCCTCCATTCTTGTGATTTTGTTATGCCTGGGTTAAACGACAACATGGAATAACCAATAGTTAATATCGGTGTATTCCAGGCTCTCACCAGTCCTTGCTACTGATAATATAGCTATAGTGCTTTGTTGTCAATTCTGCTGCGTGCCCTGCATAGGTCTTCTCTGCACTCGGGTCATCCACTGCGTTCTCCGGAATGTCTTGCCGTAACTGCCGGTGAAGTTCCCCGCCAGGGAATAGGTTATCTGTCCCTGTCTGTACCCGGTCGGGTGGCGGGCACCATCTGGTTGTCAGCATTATAATCACCGCTTTTTTATTCCCCTGGTGAAAACAGTCCACACTCACCCTGATTAGATATGAAACAGGCGACATAATCACGTGAGAAATACTTGACACAGTACCCAGTGTAGGTATATATTGGGTTAACATTTGGCGGAGCGTGATAACCAGTCTATCGTATACCGTATACCCTTGTTACCACGGCTTTTTTTACCATGAAAACACCAATCCGGAGACAGGCTTGGTGTCAGGTTGTGAGATATAGGCAGACTTGGTAGATATACTCGCAGAGGAGGAGTACAAAATGGTTGTGTCAACATCCGTGAGCTATTACAGCAGGGCTCGTTGGCGGGTAACACCGGCTTACATTCACATGGAGAGGTGCTGGCCGAACATTGACAAACTATCCCCATGTGAAGCAGGTTGTCCATTATACGTGGATATTCCAAATTTTGTGCAGGCTATCACTATTGGCGACTTCGCAAAGGCACTTTCTATCCTTAGAGAAAAGAATCCACTTCCATCCATTTGTGGACACGTGTGCTGGCATCCTTGCGAAGATGAGTGCAACAGGGATGTGCTTGAYAGTCAGGTTGCTATCCAGTGGCTGGAGCGATTTGCCGCAGAGCAGGGGAACGGAACAAAACCGGAACCACTRAAGAAAGAGAAAGAGGAAAGGGTTGCTGTCATCGGTTCGGGACCGGCCGGTTTAACGGCAGCTTATGACCTGGCTAGAAAAGGATACGATGTTGCCGTATTTGAAGCTTCATCCATACCCGGTGGGAAACCGGCTACGGTAACACCTAATTTCATGCTGCCTCTTGAGGCTATCCAGGCTGACATCGACCACATCAAAGCCCTGGGTATCAAAATCCATACCAATGTTAATGTCGGTAAAGATGTAAGCATTAGCACCCTCCAGAAACAAGGATTCAAAGCCATATTGCTGGCCTGTGGAGCAGAAAGAAGCGACGGATTAAAAATACCTGGCTCCGACCTGTCAGGCGTAGTTTCCGCATTACCCTTCTTAGAAAAAATGAAGCTGGGAAAGGGAGCAGCGCTCACAGGAAAAGTCTGGGTAATAGGCGGTGATTCCGTAGCTGTTGCTGCTGCCCGGACTGCAATCAGACTCGGGGCTGAAGAGGTACACATTGCCTGCTTAGAGGCAATGGGCGACAGGACTGACCCGGGTAACATGACGGCCCCGGCATGGGAAATTGAGGCTGCAGTAAGAGAAGGCGTACAGATAGAGCCTTCCCTGGCCCCTCAGGAGTTTAAATCAGAAAACGGCACCAGGATAAGCGGCATAGACTTCAAACGGGTGATGGCGCTTCCTCCGGGTGGTAAAGGTAAAGTCCACCGCACCCTCAGGGGATTCCCCCTGGTTGAAATGGAAGGTCCGGACAGCGACTACGCTGTGGATGCGGATACAGTAATAGATGCGGCTAATGTATTTCAACCGAAGAGGCGAATTCCCGAAGTCGGTGATATTCTTCCGGCATCAGCGGGCAAGGGCAGAAAAGGTGGATTACAGGTCAATAACGACACTTTTGAGACAAATGTCACTGGCGTTTTTGCTGTTGGAGACAGGTCAGGTACCGGTAGCCACATTGTTGAGTCTATGGGTGATGGACGGACAGCCGCCACTTCTATTGACCAGTACCTCAGCGGGCAGTATATAATACCAATAAAGGAAACTCGAATAGAACTTACGATTAAACAGGAGCAAGTTCCCGCCTACTTAACTCGCAAAGAACGGTGGGATATTCCAAGACTACTTCCTGCAGATGCAGTAAAGACTTTTGAGGCAGAAGAATTGGGTTACACGGCCTGGCAGGCAGTACTGGAAGCCAAGCGATGCCTTAATTGCCGGATGTGTGGTAACTGTATATTTGAGCGCGGCCACGTGTGCAAGGAAACAGGTAGCCGCCTGTTACTATAGTAGCCAATAATAAAAGGAGGGGGAAAAGATGTGCTGGATGTGTGAGCAGTTTGGAGACCCGGAGCATGGTGACGGAGTCTGGTACCTGAACCCCAGGAACTACGCCAGGAACATGTACAAATTGAGGGCTCCTGGTGAAGGGTTCAAGGGAGCTGAGGTAGGACTGGAGACCGGCGCCCGAAAGGGGCCAAGTCACCTGGACATGCTGGAAGCTATCGAGAACAATGACAAGGCAGAATTCGAGAGGATCAGGGAGATACTGCAGAGGACCGGACAGGGCAGTATGGTTGTTCCCCGGGATGATGCCGACAAAGTACTTGAGCTTTCGTCTCCCATTGGCCTGATAGGCTGTATTTGCAGAAAGGCTAATCGGGCAATCGATGAGCGGAGTGAACACGAGTTCACCTGCATGGGGATGGGTGTTGGCATGCTCAAGTGGGAGCGCTGGCCGGAAAGGTATAAAGGCGGTTGTAAGTTCGTCAACGTGGAAGAAGCTATCGAGTGGAACCATGCGATGGACGACAGGGGATTTGTCCATATCCTGATGCTTTTCGGTGCCCCATTCATTGGCGGCTTCTGCCAGTGTGACTATCCCGACTGTGGTTCACTGAGAAATGGTGTCGATTTTGGTGTCGGCGTTTACAAGAGCCACTATCTTGCCCAGGTAGATTATGAAAAGTGTAATGGCTGCGGAATCTGCGCCCAGCGTTGTCAGTGGGGCGCTCTCAAATTCGAGACAACTAGCGGAAAGGCCAATATTGACCAGTTTAAGTGCTTCGGTTGCGGGCTCTGCCACACGGCGTGCCCCAGAGAGGCAATATTCCTGGTCAAGCGGAGCGAAGTACCGGCAGTAGCGGAGGTTTGGCTATGACGATGCCAACAAAGATACCGGAATTCATCTGGGGAAGGAAATTCCCCGTAATTACGATTGACCACGAGAAGTGCACGATTCCCTTCCAGTGCAAGAAGTGCCTGCAGATATGCCCCGAGGCTGTTTTCAGTGTTGGCCGCGTAATGGCCAAGGAGAAGCGGCTGGAGGAGATGGACCCGAGGATTGACGGTAACTACGTACTCGGTATTGCTCGCCGGGAGAAGTGTACAGGGTGTAATCTCTGTATCGAGATCTGTCCCGTAGACGCAATCAAAATTGAAATACCTGCAATGGAACGCATAAGGCCTAAGGTCGAAGGCGAACAGTGGGGTCAGTAATAGGAGATAAGCATGGCAAAAACGAAAGATCCATTTGAAGAGTTAAGAAAGCAACCGTATCCTCTGTTTGTTGCTCCAAAGGCGTATTCCTTTGACCTGAACGAGGACATGGTTAAGATGCTCCGCGAGGAATTCAACGCGGACATTGTGTCATCGAAGCTGTTTGAGGCCATTGAAGGCAAGAAGAAGGCAGAGATTGCGGACGTGGCCGGCGCATTGTTCAAGGAACTGGGTCAGGCCTGGATGCAAAAGACAATCCAGCTTGGGGAAGAGTACTCTGACCGGACAATCGAGATAGTATTTGAATCAGTTGACCGGCAGGGCAACCAGTTCATGGTATTCCCGCATGTGCCGCAGAGGTTCATCGAGATTGCATACCTGGGTACACAGGACTTCATGAAGGTACCGATAACGCTCAATAACCTTGAAGTATTGGAGTACCGGATACCGCAGTGTGCCCTGTTCCGCGCGATTAAGGAGAAGTGCGGAGATGAGGTCGCCAACCTGATGACGTGCAAAGACTACTGTCTCAGTGCTCTTGAGACGGTGAGGAAGCATCTGGAGATGGAAGCCATCATAGACATGGCGAAATCCACGGCGGCGGATGGTTACTGCGAGTTCTCAATGAGGAAGATGTAGTTCCTGATACCTTATAGGGACGGTAATAGACTTCAAAGTGACCGTTTAAAAAGGGCGGGACGGCCGGCTCTGGCAATGAAAGCAGATGTTACCGGTGCGTAAAATGTTACCCGGGTAAAAAAACGCCGCTGAGAGAAAACTCAGCGGCGTTGATATTTCGCTAAATGCAGGTATTCGGGCGACAAGACTGACTCTCCGGCTTTTAAGGGCTTGAAGCCCTATTTCAAAGCCCCGGCCACAATCTCAGCCAGGTCCT
>DUES01000220.1 GCA_011192055.1 Dehalococcoidia bacterium | reverse complement strand
TATAAATATATTTCATCCAGGCGGGCACCATTATGGCCAGGGACGCACCATGAGCTAAATCGAAGACAGCGCTAATCTGATGACCCAGAACATGGGAAGTCCAGTCGACAATCCGGCCAATCCCGAGGGAGTTATCGTGGGCGATTTTGCTGGCCCACATGATTTCGGCCCGGTAGTCGTAGTTATGGGGGTCATCCAGTTGGAGAGGACCGACATGGATAATTGCCCTCATCACCGCTTCGCACTGAAGGTCGGTCACCGTAACATTGGGAACATCGGTGAAATAACGTTCAATAACATGACTCAAGGCATCGAATGTACCGCACATGGTCTGATAGGGAGGGAGGGACATTGTTAATTCGGGATTCAGTATGGCAAATTCAGGCCGGATCACATCAATATCCACCGAGCCTTTATAGCCAATATCTTCGTTTGTAACCACGCAGCTCAAACTTGTTTCACTTCCGGTACCGGGGAGGGTCAGAATGGAGCCGGTGGGCAGGGTCTCCTGCACCCGCGCTTTGTGGATAAAGAAATCCCAGACATCGCCGTCATAAGGCACTCCAAAAGCAATGGCCTTGGATGAGTCAATAACACTTCCGCCGCCAACCCCGAGAATAAAATCAATTCCTTCTTTGCGGCAGATTTCAATTCCTTCCCTGACCAGAGAGATTCTGGGATTGGGTTTGACCCCGCCCAGTTCGGTAAACTTCACTCCGGCGTCGTTGAGTGATTTAATAACGGTGTCGTAAATCCCAATAATTCTCAGCACATCCTCACCGTAATGGTGAAGCATTATATTTTTAGAAAATTGAGCGACAATCTGCCCGACATTCTCTTCCATTTTCTTGCCAAAATAAACCGTCGTCGGATTCCTGTAAACGAAATTTTCCATTGATTTACTCCTCTTGTATTATTTGTTATCTTTCTTTACCGGGATTTCCCGTTTCAACCCGTAATTGGGTTCAGGGTCACTCACTGCTATCGTCACCAATAGTAAATCTATGATACCTGGTTGTCAATTTACCCCTTTCAGAACACTGCAGTAGTCTTCGGCATACGAGCAGTAAGCTACTGCCCCTGAGCTTCCTGACCTGTCATCCCTGCCGGAACCGATTACAACAAAGCAGTACTCCGGTTGAGTTTCTGCAATATACCTCGGAAGAATGAGATAAATACTTCCCCGGTGTAGTCATGTATCCGGTGATGTGAAGTACAGAGGTAAGCAGGAGTGGATGTCCTACTTTACCCGAAACCTGATTTCCTCGGGGGTTACGCTGTCTATGTACAGGCTGATACCGTCAATGGTTATCTCACGTTTTCGCCGGGGGAAATACAGGTTCCATGAGAAGCCCTGGTAGCCGGCTGTTTTTCTCTGGACAATCGAGTATACCTCGTCCGAGGGCATCCCGGCATAAGTTATGCGGTCCTTACCTGTTTTAAGATGAAAGGTCTGCCCGATAGCCAGCACAATGCTATTTTCCATCATCTATATTGCACCATACTTTTCGCCGGTAGCTAATCGGTTATCTCTTCTTCTTCCTCCGGTATTTCCTGCTCTTCGCTCACGCTCAGGGCTTCAGTAAGCTGCTCTTTGAGCCGGGCAGCACGTGGATACCCTATCTGAAGTCGGCGCTGCAGGAAGGAGGTTGAGATATTTTCATGTTCACTGGCCAGTTGTTTGGCAGCTTCGAGGAGTGCGTCCTTCGGTGCTTCACGAATTCTGGTCATGGCCGGAGAACTAAGGGCTTCTTCAATTCTAAGGGCAGCCATCTGGTCACTCTTCTGGCTTCCCCAGAAATAGACCAGCCTCTCCGTCTCGGCATCGGAGACAAAACAGCCCTGGAGTCGCTTGGGCTTGGCGGCCTCAGTGGGCATATAAAGCATATCACCCCTGCCCAGCAGTTTCTCGGCACCGGCACCATCGAGAATTGTCCGGGAATCTACCTGTGAGGTCACCGCAAAACTGATACGGGTCGGGAAGTTTGCCTTGATAAGACCCGTAACGACATCCACGGACGGGCGTTGTGTAGCCACAATCAGGTGAATACCAACGGCACGTGATAATTGTGCGAGTCGACACAAGATGTGCTCCACTTCGTCGAATCCGGCCATCATCAGGTCAGCCAGTTCATCGATAACCAGCACCAGGTAGGGCAACCTGTCCTTGCCCTGCCGGCTCTTGTTATAGCTGTCAATGTTTCGTGCCGTAGCTTTGGCGAGTTGCTGGTAGCGCCGGTCCATCTCTACATTAAGCCAGCGGAGTACATCCAGGGCTTTATCCGTATCCACTATTACCGGCACCGCCAGATGGGGAATGCTGTTGAATGGCGTCAGTTCCACCCTCTTGGGGTCAATCATTATCAGCCGGAGTTCGTTTGGAGTATTGTTCATCAGCAGGCAGCATATGGAAGAATTCAGGCATACCGTTTTACCACTGCCGGTTGCCCCGGCGATAAGCAGGTGCGGCATCTTGGCGAGGTCTCCGGCTCCGGCTTCACCTCCGGCACCTTTACCAAGTGCCATTGCCAGCGTTGATTTCCCCCGTATCTTCTGGAAGTTGCTGGTTTCAATAACACTGCGCAGACTGACGGCGCTGGTGATGACATTTGGTACTTCAATGCCCACTACCGACTTACCGGGCACCGGAGCTTCAATTCGAAGGCTGGGTGCTGCCAGGGCTAGTGCCAGGTCATTGGCAAGCGACGTAATTCTGTCCACCTTAACCCTGGTCTTGGAAACTTCCTTCGTTTGTACCCGGATATTCCCGTCCTTGTCCTTTTCCCGTACTTCCTTTTTCTTCCGGTCCCAGCCCGGCTCTACCCCGAACTGTGTAACTGTCGGTCCGGTATTTATCTGGACCACTTTTACTTCAACACCGTAGCTGGCCAGTGACTCCTCAATAAGTTGGGCCCGCTGTACGTTGTCGGACTCTCCAAACTCGACTTCATTCATTTTATCGAGGATGTCTATCGGCGGAAGCCTCCAGCCATCTACAATCACGGTGGTTGAAGACTCGCCGTATTTTTTCCAGACGTCCTGGGCTACCTGCCTCAGTCCGCGTTGTGACTCGTGATCCGCCGGTACCGGGACCACCGTGGTTTTAGGCTGGACTTTGGTGGCGGGAGTAACGGCTTTATCCTGTATCGTGACATCTCCGTCAAGCAAATCGGGCTTGATGTCAGGGGCCGGCTGCTTGCTGCGGCGTGTTAAGGCGGGGGCTTTTGGTCTGGGAGAACGTCTTATCAGCCAGCGTACCGGTTTGATGAATACGAAGTAACCGACCTCGGGAGCAATAACCACGATACTCACGAAGAATATCCCGATGATGCGGAGATAAGCAATTGCCTCGGAGCGCCCGATAATGTCAAGCCCGAAGCTGCCTCCGAAGTCGAAGAGAGCGAGTATTCCCCAGCCGCCCATGAGTATGCCAAGTCCGCCAAGCGACTGGTTCCAGTAACGCAGCAGAAGGGAAAGGCGGTGCCCCCATCCCAGTCCCACCAGGGTCAGGAGTACAGTGGCGATAATCACTACACCCCAGCCGAGTATATCCCAGATATCAACTGCGATAGTGCTTACCGGTTCCCATAGTCCGAACCATATCATTAGTACGGTAAGTGTGACTATGGCTATGGCAATAACCGACCAGAGTATCCAGTCCCAGCGCGATATTTTCCGGGACCTCCCCTTATCCATTTCTTTGTGCACTTCCCGGAACCCGGGTGTCTTCCTGTCCATACTATTCCTCGGTCAAGCAGTGTAGTGAGATTATACTTTGACCATAAATGGAAGAATCATCGGGCGGCGCTTGGTCTGCTCATAGTAGAACTTATTAAGAGTATCCCTTACCTTGACGTTGACGAAACTCCACTGTGCCGGATGGTCGCCGCCACGGTCGAGGACACGGGCTATAAGGTCACGGCTCTCATCGAGCATTTCCTTAGATTCCCTGGTATCCACAAAGCCCCGCGATACGATATCGGGGCGTCCTACCAGCTTTCCGGTCTGCCGGTTGATGGCTATGATTACCACCACCATACCGTCCCTGGAAAGCATCCTCCTGTCGCGCAGGACAACGGTGCCAATATCACCGACACTGAGGCCATCCACGTATACGTTGCTGGAGGAGACCTTACCATTTACCTTTGCAGCATTAGGACCTATCTCAAGAATATCACCATCCTCAATGAGGAAGATACTCTCCCTGGGGAGACCGATAGACTCACCCAGCTTGGCATGCATGCTCAGGTGACGGTATTCACCGTGTATCGGGACGAAGTATTTTGGTCTGACGATATTCAGCATGAGCTTCAGTTCTTCCTGGCTGGCGTGGCCATGGACGTGGACCGGAGCTATACTGTTATAGACCACATTGGCGCCCTGCCGGAGCAGGTTATCCATGGTCTTGGCGACAAGTGCCTCGTTACCGGGAACGGGCGTGGCTGAAATTGCTACGGTATCCCCGGGAATAATGTGGAGCTGACGGTGGTCCCGGTTTGCCATGCGGACAAGGGCTGAGGTCGGCTCTCCCTGGCTCCCGGTAGTGATGAATACTATCTTTTCGTGGGGTATACCTTTCAGTTCATCGAGCCGCCCCAGAAGGCCGTCCGGTGATTTCAGGTAACCCTGGTCAACAGCCATGCGTACGATATCAGTCATGTTGCGCCCCACGATAAATACACGGCGCTCGTACCTGGCTGCTGAGTCAATCACCTGCTGGATTCGTGAAATAAGTGATGAGAAGGTCGTAATAATTACTCGTCCCGGTGCCTCAGCCATAATATGGTCCAGGGCTTCACCAACCACCTTCTCTGACGGTGTGTATCCCGGTAGTTCAGCATAGGTGGAATCGGACAGGAACAGCAGGACACCCTCTCTACCGATCTGGGCCAGCCTGGAGAGGTCGGTAGGATTACCGCTTACGGGGGTGAAATCAAGTTTAAAATCACCGCTGTGGACGATGGTGCCCACCGGTGTGTTTATTATCAGCCCGACTGCGTCAGGTATGCTGTGACAGACGGGGAAGAACTCAATCTGGAAACACCCCAGTGTAACCTTCCCTCCCGGGGGAAGCACGTGGAGATTGGCACTGGTGAGTGCCTTCCGTTCCTTGAGTTTCACAGAAATAAGTCCATTTGTTAGCTGCGTTGAGTAAACAGGTACGTCAAGCTGCGGCAGAACGTAGGGCAGTGCACCGATGTGGTCTTCATGACCGTGAGTGACCAGTATGCCCCTTATCTTATCGCGGTTTTCCAGCAGGTAGTTGATATCCGGGATGACCAGATCCACCCCGAGCATGTCTTCTTCGGGAAACATGAGACCGGCATCGATAACGATGATATCATCATCGTATTCGATAACCATCATGTTTTTGCCGATTTCACTTAATCCGCCAAGCGGGATTACTTTCAACCGTGGTTTGACCATGACGTTAGACCTCAAACATGTTTAATTGCTCTGGCTGGGGTTTGGTTTCCGTTACGGTCTGCGTCTGGGCAAGTAGTGATGGCAACCTGCGCATATCTTCTTCTATCGTACTGCGCAGGCTCTGCTGGTGCAGTGCTGCCGCAGGATGGTACATGGCGTAACAGGTGATACCATTCCACATCTGAGTTGTACCGTGAATTCTGCTGATGGTTTTCCCCGGGAAGAATTTTGCCATTGAATATCGGCCCAGGGTAACGATAATACTCGGGCGGATTATCTCAATCTGGTGGTCCAGCCATTTACTGCAGTTACTGATTTCTACCGGTAAAGGGTCTCGATTGTTCGGAGGGCGGCATTTGATAACATTGGCGATATACACTTTGGTACGGTCCAGGTCAACCATTGCCAGCAAGTCATCAAGGAACTTACCGGCCGAGCCGACGAAAGGCCGCCCCTGCTGGTCTTCGTGCCAACCCGGAGCTTCACCGATAAACATCAGTTCTGCATTCTCCGCACCTTCACCGGGGACGGTCCGGGTACGGCTTGCGGCTATTTCACAAAGATTACAGTGAGTGATTTCGGTATATAATTCAGTCAGTACTGACATAGTATCTATCAGACCAGGCAGTGAGGAAAAAGTCCTCTGCACAAGACATAAATCTGCTGCAATAATAGCATGGACATGGTGGTAAGTCAATGTAGTCTGAGCCTGACTGGCTTCAAAAACTGCATATGGAAGTGATGACTTCAGTCCGGTATGATTGACACTCACAGGGTTCGGCTGTAGACTTTCTAAGGGAGGAGAAATGAGCTTTCTAAACAAGACTGATCCCGAAACAGACCGCATCCTGAACCTGGAAAGGAAGCGACAGAAAGATACAATCAACCTTGTTGCATCCGAGAACTATGCCAGTCGTGCTGTTCTCGAAGCTCAGGGGTCATTTATAACCAGTAAATATGCCGAAGGTTACCCTCACCGCCGCTACTATGGCGGATGTGAGAACATGGACCTGCTTGAGTCCCTGGCAATCGAACGGGCAAAGAAGTTATTCGCCGTTGACCACGTTAATGTCCAGCCGCACAGTGGTGCCCAGGCCAACATGGCGGTCTATTTTGCTCTCCTGGAGCAGGGTGATACTGTCCTGGCCATGCCGCTTGCACATGGCGGCCATCTTACTCATGGTGCCGCGGTAAGCTTCTCCGGGAAGTTATATAACTTCGCCGGTTATGGCGTTGACCGTGAAACGGAGAGAATAAATTATAAAGAACTTGAAAAACTGGCCCTGGAGCACCAACCCAGACTCATTATTGCCGGAGCGAGTTCATACCCGAGGGTGATTGATTTCGAACGGTTCCGGTATATTGCGGACAAAGTCGGGGCAAAACTTATGGTAGACATGGCACACATTGCCGGGATTGTTGCCGCCGGTCTGCACCCCAGTCCTGCACCGTATGCTGATGTGATTACGTCGACAACACACAAGACACTGCGCGGACCCCGCAGCGGTTTTATTCTATGCCGTAAAGAACTGGCACAGGCGATTGATTCCGCCGTGTTCCCGGAGATGCAGGGCGGCCCCCTGATGCATGCAATAGCGGCTAAGGCGGTGGTTTTTCACGAAGCAATGAAGACGGAATTCGCAGATTACCAGAAGGCTACGCTGGATAATGCGAAAATACTGGCCGGTGAACTCAGCCGTCAGGGCTGGCGACTGGTATCAGGCGGTACGGACAACCACATGGTAATGGCAGACCTGACTGAAACAGGTGTCACCGGTAAGGATGCGCAGGAAGCCCTGGAAGCAACCGGTATCGTCACCAACCGGAACAGCATTCCTTTTGACCCGCGTCCGCCATGGGCATCCAGCGGAATCAGGCTTGGCACTCCGGCGGTAACGACACGCGGATTCGGTACTGAGGAGATGCGTCAGATTGCCGCAATGATAGTACGTGTTATCAAAAATATTGACAGCATTGAGGTCCGTAACGAGGTTGCTGCGGAAGTTCTTGACCTGGCTTCACGTTTTACCGTACCTGGAATTGATGACTGAATCCATATTGCGAAAGATGAAGTAATAGTTCTGTAGAAGGAATTATTTTAATGCAGCACGAGTCGCGCGGAATCAAAAAAGGCCTCCTCGAGGAGGCCTTTTTTACAGGTGTTAGCAGGTCTGTTGA
>DUES01000022.1 GCA_011192055.1 Dehalococcoidia bacterium | reverse complement strand
CTTTCGCTTCGGCTCCGCGATGTCAATCGCTTAACCTGCCACACAGATTAACTCACCGGCTCATTCTTCAATAGGCACGCCATCACCCCGATTGCTCGAGGCTCTGACTGCTTGTAGGCACACGGTTTCAGGTCTATTTCACTCCCCTTCCGGGGTACTTTTCACCTTTCCCTCACGGTACTAGTCCACTATCGGTCATCAAGGGTATTTAGCCTTGCTCTGTGGTCAGAGCTGCTTCCCACAAGATTTCTCGTGTCCCGTGGTACTCAAGGACAGATAAGGAGCCTCCCCCTTTCGTGTACGGGACTGTCACCCTCTGTGGTGGTCCGTTCCAGGAACCTTCTTCTAGGGTTCGGTTTGTAACTCCTTGACCTATTCTGAGTTTGGTCATACCTGCCTTACAACACCGCACCAGCATAAGCCTCAGAGCCACTAAGCTGATACGGTTTGGGCTTTTCCCCGTTCGTTCGCCACTACTAAGGGAATGATTTTCCTTTCCTCAGGGTACTGAGATGTTTCACTTCCCCTGCTTACCTCCACCCAGCCTATGTGTTCAGCTGGGGGTGCCCAGGGTTTACCTGAGCGGGTTGCCCCATTCGGGAATCCCCGGCTAAGCTTGCTAGACAGCTCACCGAGGCTTATCGCAGTCGTGCCACGCCCTTCTTCGGCCCTTGATGCCAAGGCATCCACCATGTGCCCTTACCCGCTTGACCTGCTTCAGATTTGATATTAGTTCGTTTGTTTATTCAGTTTTTAAGGTTCTGCACAAATTTAAAGCGGCTCGGTGTTCTGCACCGAGCCGCTTGCTCAGTCAGTAATCACCATTTTGGAATCCTATGTGATTTCCGTCATACCGCCCATTTCTCCCAATTCCAGTGTAGTATAGCATACCCCCCAGGTGCTGTCAATAGTCCCCGGATTGCATTTCTCACCGCTTTTCAGTCTCTCAATACATACAATTTCCGCAGCCTTTTTCATTTGTTGACGGATTACGTCACCCGAATGTTTATACCCGTCATTACCTTTCTTATAACCATTTGAACAGTACTGATTACTTGTATGACACATCCACCTGTCATCGGGAAATGAGGTACTTGTATTCCCTCCCTCCCATATAGTATAGTATTATGTTGTCGTGCGTAATTAATACTGATGGTGTAGATAGTGGTCACTGAAAATATCCAGAACATGGAAGACGAACAACTGGTTGATTACGAACTGGTTGTCGTCGTAAGAACAGAAGCAGAAGAAGAAGGCTACGAAGCCACGATAGAAAGTGTTAATAATTATGTCACCGGTCATGGTGGAATCATTTCGGACATCGAGCGCTGGGGCAAACGAAAATTGGCCTACCCTATCAAGCGCTACGGAGAAGGCAACTACGTACTGGCCCGATTCCAAATGAAACCGGAACATAACCGTGAACTGGAGTCTAACCTGAGGATTTCCGAAGACGTTATACGTCATCTTCTGATAAAGCTGAGTTAAGCCGCGGTGAATGTCTGTCATCCGCGACACCGGTGAAGACAGAAGGAGTTTGGGAGAATGGTAAGCGTAAACAGGATGACAATCATTGGAAACCTCGGTAGTGACCCGGAAATGCGCTTCACCCCAAATGGCAGACCGGTTACTTCCTTTCGCGTAGCCACTAACTGGAGGTACACTACGGCTGATGGTGAACGCCGGGAGGAAACAGAGTGGTTCAATATAGTCTGCTGGAGCAGACTGGCGGAGCAGTGCAATCAGTTCCTGACCAAGGGTCGGCTGGTGTATGTTGAAGGCAGGCTCCGGATGCACACCTGGGAAGGACAGGACGGACAGATGCGCGCTCGAAACGAGATCGTAGCAGATAGAGTCAAATTCCTTGACCGGCAAGGGCAGACAGTCTCTCCCGAAGCCAAGGCAGGGGAAAGTGATATAGGCGAATTCTCGCCGGAAGATATTCCTTTTTAATGGAGTTTATGACTATTGCCCAGACCAACAACGAGTAGAGGCAAAGCCCCCAGCAGGGGCAGAGGATCCAGATGGGGCAGAGGCAGGTATGCACCAAGGCGCAAGGTGTGTTTCTTCTGTGCCAACAAAAATGAAGTCATTGATTACAAAAGACCGGATAAGCTGCGCAACTACATATCTGACAGGGGAAAGGTAGAGCCACGGCGTCGGACGGGGACCTGTGCCAAGCATCAGCGGCCTCTGACGATAGCCATTAAAAGGGCGCGGTTCCTTGCCCTGCTCCCGTATACACCCGAGCACGTCCGTAAAATGCGGACCGTTAGAGTAGAAGCATAGCGCAGCACAATAGCGCCTGCCGGCAGGATAAGGTAGATAACTGTGCCCAAGAGAACCTACCAACCAAAAAGGATACCAAGAAAGCGGGAACACGGCTTTCTTAAGAGAATGAGTACCCGGGGTGGTCGTGCCGTCCTGAAATCAAGACGATTGAAAGGTCGCAAGAAACTAACCGTAGTCTGAGGGTCATGTTGTCTCGAGGCGGAGTTGCCGGGGGGCGGGAGTACATTACCAGGCCAAAGGAATACACGTTGGTCTATGCCAGGGGCGGTACCTGGAACGGCGGTTTGCTGGTGGTAAGAGCTCTGCCAAATGGATTACCGGTTTTCCGTTGTGGTTTTTCGGTTAGCAAGAGGGTTGGCAAGGCAGTAATCAGGAACAAGGTCAAGCGCAGGTTTCGTGAGATTATGCGTCAGCTACCTGTAAAAAGTGGATGGGATATCGTGCTGATTGCCCGGCCGGTAGTCGCTACGGCAGATTACGCCAGTATCCGAAAAGCGGTCGAAGAACTCCTGGCCCGGGCTCGATTATTGGAAACCACCTGCCCGATACCCTGATTTGTAGGCTAAAGTGAAAACGCTGGCACTAGGATTAATCAGATTTTACCAGTTAACAATATCGCAGGTTACACCCCCATCATGCCGTTTCACCCCGACATGTTCCCAGTATACCTACGAAGCTATTACCAGGTACGGTATCGTGAAGGGTACTTGGCTGGGTATGAAGCGCCTGGCCCGGTGCCACCCTTTCCACGAAGGTGGTTATGATCCCGTGCCCTAGCAAAATAACAGATGTGTTCCGGTATTGATTATAAAGTGATTACATATTAGTATTAACCATCTGGAGCAAGAGTAAACAGACAAGTGAAAAACGGACGTAAGAAAATACTACTGATGCTGGCACTGATGCTCATTGGTGCCCTGACCGTAACAGGTTGTACCGCTGCCGGTGGTCAAATTGCGCAGGGCTGGGCCGGAGGTGTCGTTTCCGGCAATACCCTCTTCGTCGGTTCCATGGAAGGCCAACTGGTAGCAATGGACATCACAGACGGCAGTTTTCAGGGCGACCCGATTACGCTGATAGCACAGGCTCAATCAGGCGGTCTTGGGTGTTTACCGACAACCGGTTCAACCGCAGTAGCCGTGTACGGCTCTCCCGTATTCAATGAAAACCTTATTTATGTTGGTGGCTACGACGGTAAGGTCAGGGCATTTCTCTTTGAAGAGGAAATGTTAAGGTCTGAACCGCGCTGGATTTCACGGCAGGGGGATATCGGCGGGAGCATCATCGGCGGTCTCGCCATCGCTGATGGACGTATCTACTTCGGTGCCTCTGACGGATTGATATACGCCCTGGATGCCGTAGACGGTCACAAACTATGGGAACACCAGACCGAAGGCAAAGTCTGGTCAAGCCCCGCCGTTGAAAATAGTACCATCTATATCGGCAGCTTTGACCGAAAGCTGTATGCCCTGAATGCGAGTGATGGTTCGGAGAAGTGGGTGTTCGAGACCGAGGGAACTATTGTCTCAACCCCGGCCATTGCTGACGGAAAAGTCTATATCGGCTCCTTTGACCGGCACGTCTATGCCATTGATGCCGCCAGCGGTGAAGAAGTCTGGCGCTTCCCGGCAACTGACGATTCAGCAGATGCCCCGACCGGCTGGTTCTGGGCATCACCGGTGCTGCACAACG
>DUES01000219.1 GCA_011192055.1 Dehalococcoidia bacterium | reverse complement strand
TCACCGTTTCTGACGAACTGATGGATGATGCACCGTATGTGAAAGGTGATTCCTCTCAACTTACCCAGGTATTCATGAACCTCATTATTAATGCCGAGGAGGCGGTAGCTTATTCACCACGAAAAGAGCTGATGATTTCATCGAGAATCGAAGGTGAATGGATAAAGGTATCCGTCACTGATAGCGGCACGGGGATACCTCCGGAGAACCTGAACCAGGTATTTTATCCCTTCTTCACGACCAAGCATGAGATCAAAGGCACCGGACTTGGACTGAGTACCTGTTATGGCATAATAACCGACCACGGCGGACTGATTCGTGCCGAAAACAACCGTACTGAAGGGGCTACCTTTACCATAGAGCTCCCACTGGCCTCGAACAGGCACCAGGAACGCCTGCTGGAAACAACCGCAGCACCAAGCTGAAGCCCTTCCGTCTCATCCCTGAACTGTACCTGCAGGCTGACTTTTATCCGGTCTAAAATGACTCCCGGTATATCTTCGCAATAGCCGGAACATCCAGCGGTCTCGGGTGTGCCCGCAACCACGGTGAAGACCTGACGGCAAGTTCGGCTATCTCCTCGACACGGTCAAGTTCACAGCCGAGGGCACTCAGCCGCAGCCTCATCCCGACACTCTCCAGCCACTCTTCAGTCGCCTGTATCCCGTCTGCTTTATTAAAAACGTTCTTACCCAGCAGTTCAAACCTGGCTTCCATTACCGGAAACGTATACTTCATCCAGGCCGGCAGCAATGCTGCCAGCCCATCTCCATGGGTAACATCGTAGTAGCCGCTCAGGGCGTGTTCAATACCGTGACAGGTCAACGTTCCGCCACCTCCCCCGAGACGGGCAAACTGCGACATGGCAATAGTACTTGCCCAGCACAACTGCGTGCGTGCCTTAATATCATCCGGGTGAGAAAGTACCCGTGCGAGGTTGGCTACTACCATCTTCATAACCGTCTCCCGGATTCCATCCGTTAAAAGAGTTGACCTGCCGTCAGTGACGTAGGACTCGACTACGTGGGTAAATATGTCAATTCCTCCCGCCGAGGTCTGGTTTCGGGGGACCGTAATCGTGAGTTCCGGGTCTATAATGGCAACCCTGGCCTGCATGGAACTGTTGCCTACGGTACTTTTTACGTGTGTTTCCCAGTTTGTTATCACAGCCCCGTTATTAATCTCCGAACCGGTACCTGCCATTGTCGGGACCTGGATAATTGCCGGTACCTGCCCTTCGGGCCGAGTCCTTGTCTCTACATAGTGCCAGATAGAATCCGTTCCACTGCCGGTCAAAGCAATACTCTTGGCTGCATCCATGGCACTGCCACCACCCAGACCGATAACCAGGTCCACATTCTCATTACGGACAATACCGGCACCTTCATCAATTGTTGAACTGCGCGGATTTGGTTCTACCTTTTCAAACGTCAGTACCTGAAGACCACTGTCGTTAAGGTCTTTAATAATCCTGTCCAGCAGTCCTATCCGCCGGATATCAGGATAGGTCACGATGAGAGCCTTCTCCCCCAGCTTTGCCGCTTCCCCGCCAAGCTGCCCGATGCTCTCAACTCCAAAGATAATTTTAGTTGCCATTTCAAATCTGTTTATCGCCATTGTCCTGCCTCCTTGACTCTCAAATCGAGACGCTCTTTGTGCTTATACGTACTTAGTAATTTCTTTCGTGTCAGCCAAAGTCTATTACCTTATTGGAAAGGTGTCAAACACCATTCCTGCTCATGCTGCGTCAGTGCTAAAGTAAATTTCATATGATTCTCCAGCCACATAACCGGACTGCATATCCTGTAATACAGATACTGCATCACACGAAACTATGGACATCCCCACGGTTTGCCAATTTCATTGAAACGTGGGAAAATGTCTCCCAAGTGGTGTTGAGCAAGTTTTGTGGTAAGGAAGTGGGGACTGATGAAGTATCGTGATTTTGGCACGTTAGACTGGAAAGTATCCGCACTGGGATTTGGTGCAATGCGACTGCCGCTGAAAGGCAAGGAACCCACCGAAGTTGATGAACCGGAATCTATCCGGATGATTCGTTATGCTATAGACCACGGGGTCAACTACGTAGACACGGCGTACCCATACCACGGCGGCGTTAGTGAGCGGATAGTAGGCCGGGCGCTGAAGGACGGATACCGTGAGAAAATAAAGCTGGCGACAAAACTGCCCGTGCGAATGGCTGAGACCGCCGCCGACTTTGACCGCATTCTCAATGAGCAACTGGAACGACTTGACACAACTATCGACTTTTACCTGCTTCACGGATTGAACGGTCAAAGCTGGTCCAGGGCGAAGGAGATGGGTATCATTCCCTGGGCTGAAAACGCAATTGCCGAAGGCCGCTTCGGTCGTCTGGGCTTTTCTTTTCATGATAACGTCGAGGCTTTTAAAACCATCGTTGACGATTATGACAACTGGGTCCTCAGCCAGGTCCAGTACAATTTTATGGATATCAACTACCAGGCCGGTACCGAAGGAGTGAAGTATGCCGCCGATAAAGGTCTGCCCGTTGTTGTCATGGAACCGCTACGCGGCGGAAAACTCGCCAGGGCCCCCGAGCCGGTAGCCAGGGTATGGGAAAGCGCAGCGCAAAAATGCAGTGCGGTGGAATGGGCATTGCAGTGGGTCTGGAACCAGCCCGAGGTATCCATGGCGCTCAGCGGTATGAGCACCATGGAGCAGGTGGTGGAAGATGTTGACATTGCCGGCAGGTCAGGACCGGGGAAACTGGCACGTGATGAACTGGCACTATTTGACAGAGCACGTGAAGCCTACCAGGGATTAAGCCCTATCCCCTGTACCAGTTGCGGCTACTGCATCCCGTGTCCCAGTGGTGTGGAAATCCCCCGCATCTTCCAGATTTATAACGAAGCTATGATGTATGATGACCCCCGTACCGGGCGGTTTCGATATCGCGGTCCCGGAGGGTTAAAGGAAGAGGAACGTGCCGACCAGTGTACCGAGTGCGGAGAGTGCGTGGAAGCCTGTCCACAGGAAATAGAGATACCGGAATGGTTAAAGAAAGTCCACGAACTGCTTGGTCCGAGAGAAGAATAGATAGCCCGGAAAAATAAACCTGCTATACAGCTACATAGAGAGAGGAATAACCAATGCCGGATAAAACAACTTCAAAGGTAATTATCGAGCGCACGGAAAAAGACCTCCGGCAGAAGGTCGAGGGCATAATGGATGCCCTGGCCCCGAAGTCCTTCGACGGCGCCACAGTACTGATAAAGCCGAACATGGTGGGACCTTCAACACCGGATTTCGGTCATACCACCCATCCCGAGTTGGTCCAGGCCGTAGTTCGTGCCTGCCTTGACCGCAAAGCAAAGGTGATTGTGGGTGACAATCCCGGAGGCATCAACCGCAATGCCAGTGATGTAGCCTCTGTCACCGGTATTCTGGATGCATCCGAGAAATGCTTCAACCCCATATCGGAACGGGTCGTTGAAAAGACSGGTGACGAAACCGGATTCAAAATGATAATCTCCAGRCCAATACTTGAGGCTGACTACGTCATCAATCTGCCYATATTCAAGACTCATGTCGGCCAGAYAGTAACCGGAGCYATWAAGAATACCTTCGGATATGTTGCCGGRGCCTGCAAGGCRAACCTTCAYCTCCAGTCGGGTAACAATACGGTRTTTGCCAGYGCAATCTGTGATGTTTTCCAGGTACGACCRCCGGACCTSAACATCATGGATGCCATTACGGCCCTGGAAGGAAACGGTCCATGCCACGGAGGTCAGTTGCGTGAAGTGGGTAAGCTCCTGGCAAGCACGGATGCCCTGGCRCTGGAYGCCRTCATGGTACGGATGATGGGTGTAGAGCCCGGTCAACTCCTGGTCCAGGCGGAGGCCAGGAAGCGGGGTTTCGGTACTCTTGAAGAATCGGAGATAGAAATCCAGGGGCCGTTCGAAGTAATACCGGACTTCAAGATGCCAGTGACATTTGCACCGCAAATAACCCCGGACGATAAAGCCCAGCTCAAGGTCCTGTATGCGGGCAACATGATGGCAGACCGGGTGAATTCAAAACCTGCATACATCGAGGAGCGCTGCATCAAATGCGGTGATTGCGTGGAAAACTGCCCTGCAGAAGCCCTCACGCTGGAACCCGTGTTCAACATCAGCGATAAATGTATCGTCTGTTTCTGTTGCGTGGAGCTATGCACCGAGGGTGCCCTGGAAGTACCGGATATCGCGGCCTTCAAGCGTTATTAAGACACAGATTGCCAGCCGGTCCCTTCGGTCGAGATTTCAGGGGACTGGCTGGTGCCATACAGCCAACTGCGTGAGATTGCCGGTAACATCACACGGTTTTTCCCCGCCTTGTGCCAGGTCAAAACTGTCTCTTGCCTTATTCCGGTTTTCAGCCTCAGCCTGCTTTATCAGTTGAATGGGGGAACTGCTGCATTCTCAGCCTGAGCTTGATGTAATTATTACCAATGATGTAACATAGGAAAACGGTATCCTAACGTCAAAATGTTACTGAATTCTCAGAACCAGAGAGTTGCTATGGGCTTTGAAGTACAGGATGTGGAGCGGAAGGCTCTCGCCATAATGAAGATTCTCAAGGAATCCGATAAGCCGCTGGGCGCAAGGGTGATTACCAGGCACCTGAAAGACTACGGGATAGAGCTTGGCGAAAGGGCTGTGAGATATCACCTCAAGCTGATGGATGAAAAAGGCCTGACACGGCTCCTGGGACAGAGAGATGGCCGTATCCTCACCGAGATGGGTGCTGTAGAAGTGGATAGCGCCCTGGTAGAAGATAAGGTAGGCTTTGCAATATCAAAGATAGACCTGCTAGCCTTTCGCACTACATTTGATGCCGAAAAGCTGAGTGGTCAGGTCCCGATAAATATCTCATTTTTCCCCAAAGACAAGTTCAAGCGGGCACTCGATATTATGAGACCATCTTTTGAAGCAGGGCTCGCTGTGAGTGACATGGTAGCCGTTGCACCCGAAGGAGAGAAGCTCGGTGACATCACTGTTCCCAGAGGAAAGACCGGACTGGCCACGGTATGCAGTATTATATTTAACGGAGCATTGCTCAAGAACGGTATTCCGGTACGCTCCCGTTTCGGAGGAATACTGCAAATCAGAAACCACTCCCCGCTCCGCTTCGTGGAACTTATTGATTATGCCGGGTGCACTCTTGACCCCGCCACGATTTTTATCAGGGCAAGGATGACTTCGGTAAGCGAGGTCGCAAAACTGGGTGAAGGCAGAATACTGGCCAACTTCCGTGAGATACCGGCACAGAGCCGTGTGCTCGCGGAGGAGGTAATAGACAGTCTTGAACGGGCGGGTATCAAGGGGATACTCGTTATCGGAGATACCAGTGAGCCTGTTTGCGAGATACCTGTCGAACTGGGGAAGAACGGAATAGTACTCCTTGTTGGATTGAATCCGGTAGCCGCTGCCGAGGAAGCAGGTATCGAGTCTATCAGCTACAGTATGAGCACATTAATTGACTATCAGGAGCTATTCAGGTTTCAGGAGTTGTAGCAATGAAAGAAATCAAGATAATCCCATGCCTTGACGTGAAAGAAGGAAGGGTTGTCAAGGGAGTAAAATTCGTTGACCTCCGGGATGCCCGTGACCCGGTGGAAGCAGCACAGGCATATTGCAATGAAGGAGCTGATGAGCTTGTTTTCCTGGATATTTTTGCCACCGTTGAAAACCGGAAGACAAGACTTGAATGGGTGAAGAGAGTCTGCGACGTTGTGACGATACCGTTTGCGGTTGGTGGAGGTATCGCCAGCATAGAGGACATGAAAGAACTTTTCGATATCGGTGTCGATAAGGCCTCCATTAACACTGCCGCCGTAAAGGACCCCGGACTCATTGAAAGAGCAACCCGCGAGTTCGGTAAAGAACGACTCGTAGTTGCCATTGACGGTAAAAAAAATCCCCCGGGCAGTAACTCACCTCGTTTAGAGGTAGTAGTCAAGAGCGGTAATGAGTCCACCGGTATGGATATTGTCGAATGGGCCAAACGGGTGGAGGCACTGGGGGCTGGTGAAATACTGCTAACCAGCAAAGATGCCGATGGTACCAGGAACGGGTATGACATCGAGATGACGGCTGCCGTAGCTGAATCGGTCAATATACCGGTAACTGCTTCCGGTGGCGCCGGTACCCTCCAGCACCTTTACGATGCCGTGGTAAATGGAAAGGCTTCAGCGGTTCTGGCGGCATCCATCTTCCATTTCGGAGAAATATCCATACCTGAAGCAAGAAAATACCTCAAGGACAAGGGGATAGCGATAAAAAGCTAGCCGTGGTATTATCCTTGCTGAAATCAGGTTAGAATATGCCGGCAAAGAGCTTGCTGGAACGGGATAAACATCCAGAATACAAGTAATAGGAGAACAGAAGTGGCAGAAATTAACCCGTTTGAAATCACCAAACAACAGATGGACAAATGCGCGGAGATTATGAACCTGGCCCCGGAAATCACCGCAATACTCAAGACACCGATGCGTGAATTACATGTATCACTGCCGGTCCGCATGGATGACGGTGCCGTCAGGGTATTCCAGGGATTCAGGGTCCACTACAATGACGTCCTGGGTGTTACCAAGGGAGGCATCAGATTCCATCCCGATGAAACAATCGACACTGTCCGGGCACTGGCTGCGTGGATGACATGGAAGTGTTCTCTGCTCGGTCTACCTCTGGGAGGAGCCAAGGGCGGTATCGTCTGCAATCCCAAAGAAATGTCGATGGGCGAACTGGAACGTCTCAGCAGGGCATACGCACGGAGTATGTACAGCTTCATCGGACCCGAAAAAGACGTCCCGGCCCCTGACGTCTATACCACTCCTCAGATTATGGCATGGATGATGGACGAGTATTCGGCGATTGCGGGAAAGCCCCAATTCGGTGTCATTACCGGTAAACCCCTGTCTATCGGTGGTTCTCCGGGACGGGGTGATGCCACTGCGCGTGGCGGTATGTTCACTATCCGCGAGGCTGCCAGTACCCTCGGCATCGACCTGAGTAAGGCAACTGTTGCCGTCCACGGCTATGGGAATGCCGGATATCATGCAGCCAGACTATGCAGTGAGTTATTCGGTTCCAAAATCATAGCCGTATGCGATAGCAAAGGCGGCGTTTGCTGTAAGGTAGAAGAAGAAGGCATTGATCCCGAAGCCGCTTATTCAGTGAAGACCAAAACAAGCACGGTTTGTAACCTGCCAAATATGGAATCGATTTCCAATGAAGAGCTCCTCGAACTTGACGTGGATATTCTGATTCCGGCCGCCATTGAAAATGTGATTACTGAAAAGAATGCACCAAAGATTAAGGCCAAGATTGTAGCTGAGCTGGCCAATGGTCCTACTATTCCGGAAGCGGATGACATTCTGTTTAATAATGGCGTTCATGTTATACCTGATTTCCTGTGTAACGCCGGCGGTGTAACAGTCTCGTATTTCGAGATGGTCCAGAATTTCTACATGTACACATGGGACGAATCCGAAGTCCGCGCTCAACTGGACAAGAGGATGACCTCCGCTTATCACGCCGTACTGAATACCAGCAGGGAATACAAGATAAATATGCGGCAGGCAGC
>DUES01000218.1 GCA_011192055.1 Dehalococcoidia bacterium | reverse complement strand
GGTGCTGGGAATAAAGACCCTGATGCATTCGGCGAATGTTGCGCTGGAAGAAGAGGACGAGAAGGTTGAAGGCCCGATGGTGTGGCTGATAATGATTGTCGCTCTTGCCGGGGGAATCGCCATATTTTTCCTGGTTCCGATGTTCCTTACAAAACTGTTCACTATCGAAAACACGGTGGTTTTCCATTTGGTGGAGGGGCTTATCCGCCTGACGATGTTCATTATCTACCTGCGGCTGATATCATTGATGCCTGACATAAAGAGGGTGTTTGCCTATCACGGTGCCGAACACAAAGTGGTCAATGCCTACGAAAACGGGGCTCTCCTTGAAATAGATTCGGTCAAACCATACAGCACTGCCCACGTACGCTGCGGCAGCAGCTTCCTGTTTATCGTGCTGATAATCGCCATACTGGTCTTTGCTCTTATTGGTATGCCATCACTGTGGATAATGATAGTCTCACGCATAGTGCTGGTCCCCGTAATTGCATCACTCGGCTACGAGGTTATATATTTCGGGGCAAGGCATACTGAAAATCTCCTGATGCGCGCAGTCATGGCACCCGGCCTGTGGCTCCAGTCACTAACGACACGGCAGCCTGATGAAAAGCAGATAGAGGTTGCCCTGCTTGCACTGAACTCTGCCCTGGAAGCGGACAGAGAACCGGAAGAAGTCGTTCCGGTTACATCACAGTAATAAGCCGCTACGACTGCCGTGGCAGTTCCTGGAAGAAGCAGCTCTGTGCTCCCGTGTGGCATACCGGACCAACCGGGTGTGCTTTCACGAGAATGGTATCGTTATCGCAGTCTTTCCAGACTTCCTTCACCTTGATAAAGTTGCCTGACGTGGCTCCTTTATGCCACATCTCCTGTCGACTGCGACTGTAAAACCAGACATCCTCTCCGGTAAGGGTGCGCTGTAAGGCCTCCTCGTTCATGTAACCAAGCATCAGTACATCACCGGTATCCGCGTCCTGAATTATGGCCGGGACCAGGCCCTTTTCGTCATACTTGATATCTTCCTGCAAAACAATCCCCCTTCTGCCATCCCGTACGGTTATTGAAACATAATACTATGTTTCAATAACCCTTAAAGCCTCTTTCAAGTTTATGTCTTCGGTATAAAGTGCCTTACCGACAATTGCGCCACTGACACCAAGCCGCTTGAGCATTTTCAGGTGTAACAGTGATGAGATGCCGCCGGCAGCGATTATGGGCAACCTGGTAGATTCAACCAGTTCGGTAATGGCGGAGAAGTTCGGCTCGGAGAGTGTCCCGTCGCGGACGATGTCGGTATAAATAAGGCTCTTCACGCCGGAACGTTCCATCAGACGGGCAAACTCAATCGTTCCCCACTCGGTGTCCTGCTGCCAGCCACGGGTTGCCACCCTTCCTTCACGGGCATCAACACTGACGATAATGTATTCCCCGAAGTTCCGGCACGCCTCACGGAGCAGGTCCGGGTCCTCTACTGCAGCGGTACTCAGAATAACACGGTCGATACCCACCTGCAGTACTTTCCTGACGGTTTCCAGGGTGCGTATACCCCCGCCCAACTGGGTAGGTACCAGGGAAGCATCCGCAATCTGCCTGATGACTTCCATGTTTTGAGGTTCACCGGTAGCGGCGCCATCCAGGTCAACGATATGCAGCCGGGGTGCTCCCAGTGCCTGCCACTTCAGGGCTATTTGCACCGGGTCTTCGGAAAAAAGCACTTCCTGGCTGTAGTCACCCTGGTAAAGACGAACGCAGCGGCCACTCCTCAGGTCAATCGCCGGGATAATCTCGATAGTAGTTCCACCTCACTGAACAGGTTTAACGGCAGATGCAAGTACGACTCCTACAGGTTGATATTGGCAAACTTCTTCCATGTCTTGGCGTTGTATGCCTTGTTATCCTTGTTCTTGTTCTCAAGGGCGTCAAGCGCCCGGTTTATCATTTTGCGTGTATCACTCGGCATGATAATATCATCGATATAGCCACGCTCCGCTCCCTGGTACGGGTTTTCGTATAACTCGCTGAATTCCTGTATTCGCTGTGCCCTGGTCTCCTCGGGATTATCCGACCCCCGTATTTCCCGTGCAAAAATGACACTGGCAGCGGTATCCGCACCGACGATGGTAACGCGGGCTGTCGGCCAGGCAAAGACGAAATCGGCACCGATAGCCTTGTCAAGCATTCCGTAGTGAGCGCCGGCGTATGACTTGCGAATCATAATTGAGACAAGGGGAATCGTACATTCCGCCCAGGCGAAAAGCAGCTTGGCACCGTGCCGCAGGATGCCCTTCCAGTCCTGTTCCGAACCAATCATGTATCCCGGGCAGTCTCCGAGCGTAATCATCGGGATATTAAAAAGGTCGCAGAACCGAATGAACCTGGCCCCTTTGTCAGCGGCGTCGATATTTATCACTCCGGCAGCCTGCATCGGCTGGTTGGCGAAAATACCCACGGGGCGGCCGTTGAAGCGGGCAAACCCGGTTATCACGCTGGTAGCGTGGAGTGCCTGGCTCTCAAAGAAGTACCCGTCATCGGCTATTGCCTTGATTACTTTCCTCATATCGTAAGGGCGGGTTGCCTGGTCCGGGACAATGGTATTCAGTTCCGGCGCTTCACGCTCGGGGTCATCTTTGGTCTCGATACGCGGCAGCATTTCACGATTGTTGGAAGGGAAGAAGGAGAGCAGTGCCACGGCCTTATCGATGGCGTCTTTATCGTTATCGGCAACTATATGAGTGCATCCGGACTTGACTGCGTGGGCTTTGATACCGGACAACTCGTCAAGACCAATTTTTTCACCAAGCTGTGTTTCTACAAAAGCGGAGCCGGCGATACCCATGAGGCCGGTATCCTTGCACTGGATGAGGAAGTCCTGCATCACCGGGTGGTAAGCCTGGCCTCCCAGGCACGGACCCATGAGCAGTGCTATCTGGGGAACGACACCCGAAGCGAGAATCTGGGAACGGAAGGTCCAGCCGTATGATTCAAGGGTATCCATACCTTCCTGGAGACGGGCTCCACCGGAATCGTTCATACCGATAAAGGGCCATCCTTTTTCACGTGCAAGATGGATGATATTGGCGAGCTTGCGCCCGTGCTGCTCGCCGAAGGTCCCTGCGAGGGCAGTATAGTCCTCCGCCATGGCAACCACGTACTTACCGTTGACCTTACCGAAGCCCGTGATTATACCGTCGGCGGGTATCTCTCTCTTGTCCAGCCCGAATGCCGATGTCCGGTGCTTGACGAAGGCGCCAATCTCGGTGAAAGTGCCTTCATCAAAGAGGTAGTCTATCCTCTCGCGGGCACTCATCTGGCCGCCTGCATGGCGCTTTTCAATGGCGGCAGGCCCACCCATTTCCATTATCTTCTTGCGTTTTTCTTTATATTGCTCAATAAGTTCTTCGGTTGTTGACATAAGTGGACCTTCCTTTTTTACCGGATATTCTTTGCGGATAGTAACGTTTTACTCTTTACCGGATAAGCCCCATTCGCTCCTTGGCTTCACGAAGCGTCTCCCTGGCAATGACGCTGGCACGTGCCGCTCCATCCGAAAGGACCTCTTCGATATACTGCGGTCTTGTTGATAATTCCATGCGTTTTTCGCGCAATGGCGCCAGTACCGAATTCATGTGTTCCGCCAGCATTTTCTTACAGTCGACACAGCCGATTGCGGCAGTTCGGCATTGTTCGCCAATGTCACCCAGTTGTGAAGCGGAGAAAAACTTGTGGAGACTATAAATGTTACAGACTTCCGGATGCCCCGGGTCCTTACGGTACCGGCGTGCCGGGTCTGTCATGGCTGTCATTATCCGCTGCAGCGTCTCTTCGGGAGTGGCAGCGATTTCAATAGTGTTATCATACGATTTACCCATTTTGTCACTGCCGTCCAGTCCCACCACCAGGGGTACCTCGGTCAGCTTGGCCTGGGGTTCGGGGAAGGTGTCTCCGAACCGGTAGTTAAAACGACGTGTTATCTCTCTGGCTAGCTCCAGGTGCGGTAACTGGTCCTCTCCCACCGGTACTACTTCAGCCTTGTAGAGGATGATGTCCGCCGTCTGAAGGACCGGGTATCCGACCAGTCCGTAATTTACGTTTTCCGGTTGAGATTTGACCTTTTCTTTGAAAGTAGGCACGCGAAGAAGCCAGCCCAGCGGTGTTACCATGCTGAGCATGGTGTACAGTTCCATCACTTCCGGGACGTGTGACTGTACGAAGATGATACTCTTTTCCGGGTTAAGACCGGCTGCCAGCCAGTCGAGCAGCATCTCACGGATGAATCCCTGAAGTTGGCCGGTGTCTTCCAGGCTGGTCAGGGCGTGAATATCCACGATGCTGTAGATGCAGTCATAGTCTTCCTGCAGGGCGACATAGTTGCGTATCGCACCGAGGTAATTTCCTATGTGCTGGCGACCGGTTGGGCGTGCTCCGGAGAAAACTCGTTTTTTCATCTGGTTACCTTCCTCAGGTATAAAGTTTAACACAAAGATGGTCTTTCTCTCAAGAATACGTGTCTCCGCAGCGTATTGGCGGAACGTTCTTTTCGCTTTTGTCATTGCGGGGAGTATAACGACGAAGCAATATATCATGAGTCACTGCGATACTACTTGAATTATGCAGAGACCAGCTACGGAGATTGCTTCGCTCCGCTCGCAATGACAGTGTGATTGTCCCAATAATGCTTATTGTCATTGCGAGGAGTATAACGACGAAGCAATCTCTGGGAGACTGCATTAGATTGCCACGCTACTTCCTTGTGTTACCGGTTATAGCCCTGCAATGACGGTGACGGGATTTGTTTAAGAATGCCGGTACTGCCAGTGGAGGTTTGACGTCTGAACAGATGAGCCTGTAAGATGAGTCAATCTGGAGGTGCGGAAGTTGATCAGGAGTTTTGGTGGTAAGACCCCCCGCATTGCCGAGTCAGCCTTTGTCAGCGAGGCGGCATACATAGTCGGTGACGTGGAAATCGGTGAGGGCTCCGGTGTTTTTCCCGGTGCCGTCATCCGGGCTGACTTTGCCAGCATCAAGATTGGCAAAAATACCATGGTGGAAGACAACACCGTAATCCACTCCGGTGTGCCGGTTGAGATTGGTGACAACGTGACTATCGGCCACAGTGCCGTGGTGCACTGTGTCAAAATTGGCAATAATAATCTGATAGGCAGCAATGCCACACTGCTGGACTACGCCGAGATTGGCAGCTACTGTATTATTGGTGCCGGATGCCTGGTGAGCCAGGGAATGAAGGTGCCGGACCACTCGATGGTGGTCGGTGTTCCGGGCAGAATCCGGGATGTTGGTGACCGCATGAAGCGTCGTGTGAAAGACGGACCGTTGACTTATGCCGACCTGGTAAAGCGGTATAAGCAAGAGGGCTTGTAGTTACATTTTCTCCGGTGCCGTCATTCCCATCAGGTGCAATGTCCTGGCAAGGACTGTTTTGGTGGCCTCAACCAGCTTGAGCCGGGCCGGCGTCAGTGTCTTACTCTTTGAGATAACACGGCACTGTTTATAGAAACTGTGGAAGCTGGTGGCCAGGTCCTGTGCGTAGTAGGTCAGGTGATGCGGCTCCAGGGTCAGGCAAACAGTCTCGATAAGCTCCGGCAGGAGCAGGAGCTTGCGGACCAGGGTCAACTCCGGTTCCGTGGTAAGCAGGGATACATCTCCCTCGCCGTAGGTGATACCCCGTTCTGCAGCCAGGCGCAGAATACTGGCAATTCGGGCGTGGGCATACTGGATGTAATAGACCGGGTTGTCCTGCGATTCCTTTTTCGCCAACTCCAGGTCGAAGTCCATCTGGCTGTTCGCCGAGCGTGACAGGAAGAAGTAGCGGCAGGCATCTGTTCCTACCTCGTCAATAACCTCGCGCAGCGTAATCAGGTCGCCACTGCGCTTCGAGATACGTACCAGTTCACCGCCACGGCGTACCGTCACCATCTGGTGAATCAGCAGGTCAAGTCGGTCCGGGTCAATTCCCAGTGCGCCAACTGCTGCTTTAAGTCGGGGTACCTGGCCCTGGTGGTCGGCTCCCCAGATGTCTATCACGCGGTCGAACTTACGTTCGATAAACTTGTTGTAATGGTAGGCAATATCGGCGGCAAAGTAGGTCGGATAGCCGTCACTGCGGACAACCACGTTGTCCTTGTCTTCACCCAGGGCAGTAGATATGAACCAGGTAGCGCCTTCCTTCTCGCCGATATGGCCGTCTTTCCGCAGCATTTCCATGATTGTATCGAACTGTCCGTTCTTGTAGAGGCTCTGTTCACTGAACCAGACATCGAAGTCCACCCGGAGCAGTTCCAGGTCTTCCCGCATCCGGACAAGTATCTTGTTCAGGCCGACCTCTCCCAGATTCTCGATGCCTTCGTCTTCCGGCATATCGAGAAATCTTCTGCCCTCTTCGGTCTCAATCTCCCTGGCAAGGTCTATCAGGTAGTTACCAAAGTAGCCTTCCGAAGGCATCTCGACTTCAACACCGAGGATTTGCTGATAGCGGGCGTAGAGCGAGTTCCGAAAAGCGTTCATCTGGCTGCCGGCGTCATTGAAGAAATACTCTTTTTCCACGTAGTAACCGGCGATATCGAAAATATTTGAAAGTGTACTGCCCAGGATAGCACCGCGTCCGTGCCCTACGTGGAGGGGTCCTGTTGGATTAATGCTGACAAATTCAATCTGTATCCGGCTGTTCTTTCCGAGGTCGATATCACCGAACGACTCTCCGGATTCGAGGATGGTCTCGACCTGTCGGGCCACCCAGCTATCTTTAAGAGTGATATTGATGAATCCGGGCGGGGCAACGGAGATACTTTCAACCTCTGCTGTTTCCGGTATGAAGTCAACCATCTGCCGGGCGATATTCAGCGGGTTCATTTTCATGGAGCGGGCGAGTTTTAACGGAAGACTGGACGCATAGTCTCCGTGTTCGGGGTTCTGGGGCCGTTCCATGTTTGCTTCCGGCAGCGGTACATCCGGTAATTTCCCTGACTTCTGGGCTTCTTCAGCTGCCCGCGTTATCAGGTCTGATAGTCTGTCTTTGAGCATGTAATAGCCGTAGCCGTAGTCCGGATGGCTCTCCGGTCAGGACGGTTTCCTCTCGTTAGTATACGTTTGAATTATAGCACAACACTATACGCAGGCGTAATACGCAGCAGGAAGGGGTTCTGTCTGGTTTTAGTTGAATCCGGTAACCAGTATTATTGCGAGTCCTTCTCCTGAAGGATATGCCAGTCTTGACTGATAGAGATTGCTTCGCTTCGCTCGCAACGACAGAAGGTAAAAACAACCAAACACAAATGGTACCCAGGAAGGTGCCCTGCTGCACGGTCCTGTTTAGAGGTTTCCGACTATGGCAACATGCGCTACTTGTTAGTCAGGGTGTCCAGTGCCCGTTGAAAGTTCTGGTTGGCTATCTTGATGTAATCTTCCCGCGGCATAAGGTCACGGCTGACGGTCTGGAGAGTTTCTGCTGATATCTTGCCGTCTTTTACGACCTGGCGTCCGGCTTCCCTGGCGGCTTCGATAACATCGTCGACCAGCCCCTTACTCTGCATCATTGGTTTCAAGGCGGGTCCTTGCGGTCGTAACAGAGCCCCTGCGAATTCCGCGTTCATATTCCGGCAAATTGACTCGACGTGGTGGACCAGGGCATCGAAGTTGTCTATTTCCCCAAAGCCGCAGTTGGTCACGAGTACCATTCTGGTTTTGTCAGGGCGGCTCTCTCCGCGGCCGGGGTGCCGGATATGGCCGTTACGCAGTTCGAAGAACGGCTGTGCTCCCGGGATGTTACGGTCAAGGAAATTCTTCATCGGGCCGGTCATACCATCGACGTACAGGGGTGTAGCCAGTACGCGGATGTCTGCTTTACTCCATATCGGGCGCAGCCACTCCATGTCATCTTTCTGGAAACATTCACCCGGTGTCTTGAGCCAGCAGTTGAATTCCCCCTGGCAGGGCTTGATATCAAGTTTCTTCGTGTAATAGATTTCCACCTCCGCCCCGGCTTCTCTCATACCTTCGACTAAGGGGTCGAGTATGACGGCAGTATTTCCTTTTTCCATGTTCGGGCTTGAATTCATAACGACTGCTTTCATTTGTTATGTGACCTCCTTCCTGTTGTGGGTATGATATTATACTTCGAATCATAGGATAGTCAAGAATATATATATTGTAT
>DUES01000217.1 GCA_011192055.1 Dehalococcoidia bacterium | reverse complement strand
AACCTGTGTGCCCGTAAACAGCCCTGTCCGCCACAGTACCGAAACCACGGCAATTAGCATTACTGCGGTGACGGTGGCAGTACGCCATACCGGACTCTGCGGTATCAGTTTGCCCAGGATATCCCAGAACCGGTTCTTCTCAACCTTCTGGCGAGCAGCAACCTCCTGCTCGGTCAGTTTCATGAGCAGTCGTGACTTTAAGCGCTCTTTGAACTCGCTGGAAGGACCGGAATGAATACCGGAAAGCCTGCGGCTGAACTCGATGGATGCACGGAGGTCATCATCGGCATCATCACTGATGCTGACTTCCTCTCCGGCAATCAACCGGTCGATATTCTCCAGGAATTCCTGCTCGTCTTTCCTGTGCTTACGCACTTCCTGCCTCCGGGAAGCTGTCTCTCAGCTTCCTGATTGCCCGGTACAGCCTGGTACCTACGTTCGATTCCGATAGACCCGTTACACCGGCAATTTGCCGGTTATTCAATCCGGAGCCGAATTTCAGGGAAATAAGCTCCTGCTCGTCCCTCGAAAGCTGCGAGATACACTTTTTCAGTTTTTCCCGTTCTTCCTGTTTTTCCACTGCTTCATCGGGAGTTGATTCCTGTGAAGATATTTCAATCTCACTTTTTTCCAGGGATACTGTTTGCCTTTTACCGCGGACCCGGTAGTAGTCTATTACGGTGTTACGGGCGATGGTAAATATCCAAGTCGAAAACGATGATTTGTCGCTGGAGTACTTGCTGAAGTTTGTCAACGCCTTTTCAAACACTCCCGATGTAAGGTCCTCCGTTACCTCCAGGCTGTTTATCCGGTATCGTATATACCGGAAAACCCTTGGAAGAAACTCCTCATAGAGTTCCGCGAAGGCCTCCCGGGTACTCGTTGTTTCTTTTACGGTACTCAACCTGGTCTATCTCCAGCTATGAAGTACCCCATGGTTGCCCCCGCACTTATTAATACGATGCAGCCATGGGAGTATCACATCAGATTATGCAGGACTCCCCGTGATGATGCAAACACTGGTCACTTGCGGCGATCTCCGACCTGCCCCTGTCCGGCTTTCCTCTTCATCAGCAACCAGTTCTTATCTCCCGTGTGAACCAGAACATACTCTCCATTCAGTTTCTCACCGCGGAGTGTTATTTCCATCAGGTCCGTTTCCTGCCTGTCCAGCGTATAGGTCCCCCTGTCCCATATCTCAACAAAGCCGGCACCATATTCTCCCTCCGGTATGGAGCCTGAGAAATCTATATAGGATACGGGGTGGTCTTCCACCTGGACTGCCAGGCGTCTGATTCCCGGTTCCAGCGGGGGACCCTTGGGCACTGCCCAGCTTTTCAGGACACCATCCAGTTCCAGTCGGAAGTCATAGTGAAGGTGGCTTGCCTGGTGCTTCTGAACGACGAAACGAGACTCACCAATATCAGCGATTATCCCTTCCGGCTCCGGCGTGTGTTCGAAATCTCTCTTAGTACGGTATTCTCTGAGACCCACACTGCACCTCGTCACAGGTCGTTCCGGATAAAGACCTGTCCTCTCCTGTGCAATGAATACGTTACTGTAAGGACACAAAACACCCTTAATTATAGTGTAACACGTGGTTGATGCATGTTGCAGCACTTTACGTTTATGTATGGTATAATTACTGCGTTAGCGGACAAAATCTGACGCCGCACACACAATACATACCAGAGGATAGCCTTTTTGCTGCATACCAGACTTATAATTAACCCTGTTGCCGGAGCAGGCAGGACATTCAAGAAATGGCCGCATATCAGGGACCTGCTGAAGAGTATCGGGCTTCATTTTGACCATGATATCACCGAAGCTCCGAAACACGCTATTGAACTTGCTAAATCGGCCGCCCGAAAGGGCTATGAACTTGTGGTATGTATTGGTGGCGACGGCACCATAAATGAAGTTGTCAACGGATTATACGATAGCGGCACTATTAACGATGTGACCATGGGCATTATCAGCACCGGGACAGGCAGTGACTATATCCGTACCATTGGTATCCCCTCCAACTACGAGGACGCCTGTCACCGGTTGCTTAATCCAAACAAGTTGCTGGTGGACCTGGGTGTCGTGAATTATGCCAGTAACGGCAGCCAGTTGAGAAGACTCTTTGTGAATTTTGCCGGACTTGGTTTCGACGCTGAAGTAGTCCGGGCGACCACAATCAAATACAAAGCCTTCGGCGGTCTGCCTTCATACCTGCTGGGACTGTTGACTACCCTGATTTGCTACAAGAACCGGGACATCACCCTGAAACTGGATGGCCGGATACAGAATAAAAGGGTCTGCACTGTGATCATGAGTAATGGGAAATACGGTGGCGGGAGCATGTTCGTAGCCCCGGATGCCGACCCCGCAGACGGCATGTTTGATGTGCTGACAATCGATGACCTGAGCAAACCGGACCTGCTGTGGTCGCTGCCACGGGTCTATAAGGGTACTCACCTGACGCATCCCAAGGTTACCATGAGCCGGGCTTCTACGGTAGAGGTTGAGTCCAGGCAGAGGATGTTTATGCAGGCGGATGGTGAGCTGATAGGAGAAACTCCGGCTACATTCAGCCTGCTTCCTTCCGCACTGAATATAGCCATATAAATAACCTTCCTGTTAAGACATTTTTCATTCACCCGGCAATATATGCTTGACCAGCCACTGCACAGTCATTACAATAGGCAATACGCTTGAATCTGTGTAGCTCAGGAGGCGTTTGATGGCCTATCGGACATTTGTCATACCGAGGACCATCATGTCTGGCCCGGGTGCACTTGAAGGCCTGTCTACCGTACAGGGACGGCGCGTACTGATAGTCACCGACCCGGGTATCCGTGCACTTGGTCTGGTGGAACGCGTTGAAAAGATAGTAAAGAAAAACGGTGCTGAAACAGCCGCCTACGACAAAGTAGAACATGACCCTTCCAGGGAAACGGTCTGGAGTGTCTTTGCACTGGCACAATCTTTCAAACCGGACCTTATTATTGGACTTGGTGGGGGTTCTCCCATGGATGCCGGCAAAGCTGCCTGGGTCCTCTACGAGCACCCCGACCTTGCCGAACGGTCATTCCAGGATTTTATCCGGGAAGTACCACGTCGCGAGCTGCGAAAGAAAGCACGGTACGTAGCTATTGCCACCACCAGCGGTACCGGCTCCGAGGTTACCTCTGCGGCAGTTATTACAAACCACGATATTACCCCGCCGGTTAAGGCTGGTTTCGGTTCCAGACAAATGGTACCTGATGTAGCCATCGTTGACCCCGAACTGACCGTATCCATGCCACCCGGGGTTACTGCTAACACCGGTCTGGACGCAATGGTCAACGCCAGCGAGTGTTACGTGCTGATTTCACCTTCCGACATGGTAGACCCGCTTGCCCTCTGGTCTGCGCGGACAATACAGGAATGGCTTCCCAGGGCAGTGGACAACGGCGAAGACCTGACAGCTCGCGATAAGATGCACCTGGCTTCTATGCAGGCGGGAATAGCCTTCAGTAACGGCAGGCTCGGGCTGGTCAATGCGGCTGCCCATGAAATCGGTGCTACCTTTGGTATCCCTCATGGTCTGGCAAATGCCTTTATGCTCTGCCCGGTGTTTGCCTTTCTGTATCCTGCCTACCACAACCGATTGAGCGGTCTTGCCTCTCATCTCGGTGTTAAAGGACCGGACGATACTACCAGGGTCAATAATTTTCTCAATGCCCTGGACAGGTTTAAAGAACGTGTCGGTATTCCCAGGGCTATGAAAGATTCCGGCCTGGACGAGCAATCATTCATGGCAAAGGTTGACCGGATTTCGGAAGTCTACGTGGAAAGGCTTGAACGAATTCCGGTAGTCAAAGAACTGACCGCTGCGGAACGACGATCCCGCGGCATACCGGCATCATCCGATGATATGAAGCAACTCTTTATCCATGCCTGGAACGGGACCAGGGCAATGCTGGAATGAAAGTACAATTCTGAATGCGTTTTATCAGGCCAGGTCAACCTGTATGGTTTATGAATTTTATGACTCGGGAGGAATAGTATGGCACAGGAGTTTAAGAACCTCTTCTCCCCGTTGAAAATCGGACCACTAACTGTCAGGAACCGGATGTACAGCAGTCCGCACTACCCGATGGGTTACCCCGAACGGCTTACCGGCCTGCCCGGTGAAAAGATTACTGACTACTGGGTCGGTAAGGCAAAAGGCGGAATCGGTCTTATCGGGACATATCTTACATCCGTCGACCCGCGGCATAATGTCTTCAGACAACCCGGTGCGGTGGATGCTTTCAGAAAAGCTACTGATGCTGTCCACGAATACGGAGCAGGCATAATCTGTCAGATTGCTCATTCCGGGGGACAGGAAGGAATGGCAAACGGACCGGAGGTTGCATGGGCTCCATCCGGCATGCTCATGGCCAATATGCTGCTGGAACGGCGCATGAGCCATGCAATGACCCGTGAAGAAATAAAACAGACTGTCGAAGCCTACGCTTATGCGGCGGAAGTAGCCAAAGCAGCCGGGATGGACGGTGTAGGTATCCATGGCGCTCACGGCTACSTTATMTCTGAATTCATGTCACCAGTTTTCAACCGCCGCACCGATGAATATGGCGGAAGCCTGGAGAACCGGATGCGYTTTCCACTGGAAGTAATCAACGCCGTTCGTGACGCTGTCGGTGAGGATTTCGTTGTAGGACTCAGGGTCAATGCCGAGGAATTTGTTGAAGACGATTATACCCTKGAYGACTTYCTGAAGATRGCMCCGATGCTWACCCGGGACGGCAAGCTGGACTTCCTCAACGTGAGCGTTGGGACCTATGTATCGACTGCTACCGTTATCGACCCGATGTATTTCCCGTTRAGTTCATTTGTGTACTGCGCCGCAGCTACCAAGCAGGTTGTTGATATACCGGTATTCGCTCGCGGCAGGATTAATGACCCCGTACAGGCGGAGCAAATCATCGCCAGCGGGCAGGCGGACATGGTCAGCATGGTGCGTGCCTTCATTGCCGACCCCGAGTTTGCCAACAAGAGCCGCGAAGGCAGGGTTGACGAAATAAGGCGATGTATCGGCTGCAACCAGGGATGCTGGGGCAGGGGCACACGTGATTTAAGCCTTGGCATGTCACTTGGGTTAACTTGTACCATGAACCCGGCAATAGGGCAGGATGCCGTGCCGGGCTGGGGAGAATTGATACCGGCTGCCGAGAGTAAACGGGTGATGATTATTGGCGGTGGCCCGGCTGGCCTGGAGGCGGCACGGGTGGCCGCTCTCAGGGGACACCGGGTGTCTGTCTACGACCGCGGCACAGAACTCGGTGGACTGACTCTCACGGCAGCTAAAGCACCGGCAAGGGATGGTTTCCTTGACCTCGGCCGGTACTACACTTACCAGACAAAGCTGTTAAACATCGACGTACACCTTGAGACCGAAGTAACTGCCGACATGGTACGGGAAGCTGACCCTGATGTCGTCATTGTGGCTACCGGTTCCCTGCCCTACTTCCCGGATATTCCCGGTCTGGATAGTGAAAATGTCTGCAATGAACGACAGGTACTCGACGGGGAAGTAACTGTCGGGGAAAATGTGGTCATAATCGGTGGTGACGAGCATATACGGGCATTGAGCACCGCTGACCTCCTTGCCGACCAGGGTAAGAAAGTTGAAGTACTTTCCCGCGAGTATGCCTGCGGCTCCGCGCTGGAACCATGCACCAAACAGTCTCTCTATCAGCGCCTGTTAACCAAAGGCGTCGTTCTTACCCCTCACACGTGGGTTAAAGAAGTTTCCGGGACTGAAGTTGTAGCATATAATATCTTCAACAGGGAAGAACGCACTATCACCGGTGTTGATACCGTGGTTGTTTCATGCGGCGGCACCGAAGATAATGCCCTGTACTATGCCCTTAAGGACAGCGTGAAAGAGATACATCTGATTGGTGATGCCCACGGTGTCCGCAGAATACATGACGCCACCCGAGACGGTGCAACCGTGGCAAGAATGATATAGCCTGTTTTCCAGTCCGGTAATGTAATTCATTAAGGGGGCTCCCGTAAGCTATGTCCTCCTCCACCGGAGTATGGGTCCTCGTAGAACTGAATGAAGAAAAACTGCAGGACGGTTCCCTGGAACTGGTCGGGCACGGGCATGATATTGCACGCAAGACGGGACGGGAGCTAACCGCCGTAGTCCTTAACGAGTTATCCGGTGACAGTGTCAGGCAGTTGGCCCGGTATGGTGCGTCATGTATTCTCTGTATTCAATACCCGGCTGATATTAAACATTCGGCAGAGACGGATACCCAGCTTCTTGCAGCAGCCGTCAAGCAAGAATCGCCGGATATCGTGCTGTCACTTGAAAGCATCAGGAGTGCCGATATTGCCCGAAGGCTGGCAGCACGACTCGGCATCGGGCTGGTAACTGCCTGTGACCGTCTGGATATCGGCGAAGACAATCTGCTGACTGCCGTGAAACCAATCTACGGCAGCAAGGCATCGGCCACCGTTATCTGTCCTGTGAGCCGACCCCAGATGGCTACTGTCAATTCCGACGCTATTGACCTCAAGACCCCGGATGATTCAGCATCGGCTGAGGTAATGACATTACAGCCTGATATTGTACTTGAAGACCCCGGGACAAAGGCAGTGGACTTCCTCAAGGGTGACCCCAGGCTGGTTGCACTGGTCGATGCAGAAATAGTGGTTGCCGGCGGACTGGGCGTCGGTACCGGGGAAAACTGGAAACTTGTTGAAGAACTTGCTGATGCCATCGGGGGCTCGGTGGCAGCATCACGGCGGGCGGTAGATGAAGAATGGATTACCAGCGACCGCCAGATAGGTCTGACCGGAAAAACAGTCAGACCCAGGCTATATATCGCCTGTGGCATATCCGGTGCCATTCAGCATACCATGGGAATGAAAGATGCGAAGGCTATTATTGCCATCAACACCGACCGCGAGGCTCCCATCTTCAAAATGGCTGATGTAGGCGTTGTTGGTGACGTGCTGAAAGTATTACCGGTCCTTACGGCAAAGTTGCGCGAGGCCTTGAAAGACAGTCCTGAACCACGTGCGGATGAAGTATTTAACGTGCTGGGCAATCCCTAGGATATGAGGTAGCAGTTGAACATAGTTGTCTGCATAAAGCAGGTGCCTGATATCGAAGGCAGGGTGATTGTTGAAAAAGGCGCCATATCTGTCCAGGGTATGGTGTCGAGTAACGTTATTAATCCTCCTGACCTGGTGGCTGTTGAAGCAGCTCTGCAGTTAAAGGAACAGAGCGGTGAAGGTTCCGTTACCCTGGTTACGCTGGGTTCACCCGAATCTGAAGAGATACTGCGGGCAGGTCTGGCAATGGGCGCAGATAATGCCATCCTGCTGGATGATGCCATGTTCGCCGGGGGAGACAGTTACGCCATTGCATATTCCCTTGCGAAGGCCATTGATACCATTCCCCATGATATCATTCTCTGCGGACAGAAGGCGGATGACAGCCAGTCGGGGCAGGTAAGTGCTTATCTTGCCCGGATGTTTGATTTTGCCCTTGTCCGTGGTGTGGTCGGCGTTGAATTACGACCTGAAGAAGGCGTATTGGTCCTCCAGAGCAAATTGAGCAAGGGAGACCGCGAGGTGATTGAATGCTCATTACCGGCGGTCCTGGCAGTAGATAACGGTTGCAATACACCCCGGCACGCGACCATCAAGGGGGTACTGAAAGCCCGGAAACAACAGATAGACAGGCTTAATGCGGAAGACCTGGGTCTGTCTCAGCAAGAAACGGGTATCTCCGGTTCAAAAACCCGGGCTATCCGTATTTCACCACCGAAACCGAAGATGAAGGGACTTTTCGTTCCGGATAGCAATCTGTCCCATGCGGACAAGTTAATGGCCATAATGGGTGGCGGTATCGTCCAGAAAAAGAGCAATTTCCTCGAAGGTAACCCCGAAAACATTGCCGGGCAACTCCTGCGGTTCTTACAGGAGCAAAAGATAGTCCACGATTAGGTTTCTGCCACCCCCTGCCATATTGTGGTGCTGCCCTTCAAACCAGTGAAGGCCAATTGTCTGCCCATGGTGCTGCTTCCTCAAAGGCTGCTGCCGCTTTCAGTACCGTGCTTTCGTCAAAGCGTTTCCCCACTATCTGAAGTCCGACAGGCAGACCGTCATCCGTCCGGCCACAGGGTACCGAAGCTGCCGGCTGCCCCGTTATGTTAAATGGATAGGTGAATGCCATCCACCCGAGTGGGTCTACTTTTTTGCCGTCTATCTCTCTTGGTCCGTTGGTGCCCACTTCAAACGCCGGTATGGCTACTGTCGGTGTCAGCAACAGGTCATACTCACTGAAGAAGGCCTGCATCTTACCCGCGTACGTAATATTCTGGACACG
>DUES01000216.1 GCA_011192055.1 Dehalococcoidia bacterium | reverse complement strand
TGTGTTCCCTGTACCACGAGGGAGAACAGGGGCAGACACTGTCCCGGGGTGAATTGACCGGCAACCGCCTCACCGCCGAGTTTACGTTTAATGTGTGCCGGCAGTGTTCCTCCCCGAAGTGCTACGATGCCTGCCCCCACCAGGATACTGCCCTCTGCATCGATGGGACAACCGGTGTCAAGTATATCAACCCGGACGAATGTGACGGATGCAGCCTCCGCATCGAGGCCTGCCCCTTCGACCCTCCAAGCATAAAAATGCACCCGGAAAAGAGTATTGCCTTCATGTGCGACCTCTGCCGCGACAGGACAGAGGGGCCGATATGCATGGAGTACTGTAATTTCAATGCGCTGGCGCTGGCGGGAAAGAAGGAGGACTAGATAAGATGACTGCATCATACGGTTGGGCCGGAAAGGTCCTCTGGGTTGACCTTACCAGTGGAAAGATAACGAAGGTACCCACCTCGGACTTCGAGATAGAGAAATACATCGGCGGTGTCGGCCTGAACAGCAGGATATTCTGGGAACTGGGCTGCCCGAAGGTAGATGCCTTCCATCCCGATAGCCCGCTGATTCTCTCGGTGGGGCCGCTTACGGGTACCAGCGGACCGTTTTCCCGGGCGACTATATCCGCTATTGCACCCCAGTGCTATCCCGATGAGCTGTTTACCTACTCCGGGTTCGGGGGAAAGTTCCCTTCGGAACTCAAGTACGCCGGCTACGACGGCATCGTGGTTGTCGGGAAGGCGGAGAAGCCGGTCTACCTGTCGATACTTGATGATGAGGTTGAGATTAAGGATGCCCGTAACCTGTGGGGCTTTGATACGTTTGAGACCCAGCAAAGGCTGATGGACAGTCACCCGAAGGCTTCCGTACTCACCATAGGGCCGGCAGGTGAAAACCTGAGCCGGATGGCCATTATCATCAACGAGACCTCCGGCGCCGCCGGACAGGGCGGCTACGGCGCCGTGATGGGTTCCAAGAACCTGAAGGCAATCGTCACCCGTGGAACGGGTACTGTTAAAATTGCACGGCCTGACGACTTCATGAAACTGCTCAGCCAGCGGAAGGAGGCCGGAGAGTGGGTAGCGGGGCCGCGCCAGCTATGGGGACGGTATCCCCAGAAAAGCGAAAAAGTCAAGGTACAGATGGCAAAGGACTACCTGAAGGGATTTACAGGCTGTTACGCCTGCCCCTATCAGTGCCATGGCGTCTACGACATTCCCGGGATAGGCAAAGGAGCCCAGTTATGCAACGATAACTGGTACCAGTACTCCAGCGGTAACGATGCCATGGGTGAAAGTATCAAAGGTATGTGGGAAGGTAATATCCTGTCCCAGAAGCTGGGTATCAATAACTTCGAACTGGTAGGAGTTATGCTGTTCTTTTACCGCACCATCAAGGAGACCGGGATACTGACAAAGGAAGATTTTGGACTTTCTTCCATTCCGGCTGTAGAGAGGCGCAAGGAGCCGGAGTTTGGTGGTACGCAAGCTCACCACGAGTTCCTGGAAGAACTGCTGGGCGGGATTGCAGATGGGACCAGTCCTCTCTCCCAGGGTGTGGCCAGGGCTGCCGAGCAGTTTGGAGACCGCGCCCTGGAGCTGTACAAGTCCATCTTCCCGGCCTGGGGTCACAGGTCTCACCACATAAGAGGAGTAGGAGAGGCGCTGCACTGGGCAACCGACTCCAGGGACCCGTTCAACTCATGCCATGATTATGTGAGTGGTTTTGGTATACATCCGGAGGTTGCCGAATGGTTTGGTGTACCCGGCGGTTATCTCGAAGGAGAAAGTGAAGGCAAACACCAAAACATATACCAGGGGATTGAACGCGAAACCGTGTGGGTACAAAATCAGCAATGCCTGAGGAACTCCCTGCTCATCTGCGAGTTCGCAAGCTCTCCTGAACTGTTCTTCCATCCCCCTGAAATGGACGTGCGAATCTTCGAAAGTCAGCTCCTGTCGGCAATTACGGGGATGGACATGAACGCGGACGAGTTATGGAAGACCGGGGAAAGAATCTGGAACCTGCGCAGGTCCATCATGGTGCTGAGGGAAAACCGCCACAAGAATGATGATACGCTTTACCCCGACATGTTTAAGGAGGTTATCAAAGTCCACAGTCCGGAGTTACTGCCTGAACCACTCGATGCCGCCCAATGGGAAACAACCAGGGATAGCTACTACGAACTACGCGGCTGGAATGTGGATACCGGACGGCCGACCAGGTCCAAACTGGAGGAACTCGGCATGAAGGACGTTGCCGACAAACTGCAAAGCGCGGAAAAACTGGACTAATGCAGACGCAATAACCCTGTAAAAAATCGAAATATACTGGTAGGTTATTGAAAAACCCTTCGACCATCCCCCTGACCCCCTTCCTGGCCAGGAAGGGGGTTGAAATTATATTTGGGGGGCACCCCCAAACCCCTGCCAAAGGGGTATAGCCCCTTTGGAATCTCCTTGTTAATCTCCATGCCAGGAAGCCGGTAGTAAAGAATGTCCCTCGCAACGGCAACGACATTGTGTTGCGCTGTGCTTGACATCCCGCAATACCAGTCATAGACTGTAGGAACCGATACATAATAGTAACGGCGGTCATTCACTACTGATGTATTTTTATCGGTAATAACCCCAGTATCGGAGAAGGTATATAATTAAGTAAGCGGGTATCCGTCCATATAGGGCGTTGGGTGAAGTGGTATTTAATTATTTAATAAAGGGGGAGGGAGACATGTCTGAAAAAATAGACAGTGTATTAATGCTTTTAAAGGGATTCACTTTCGATGGTGACACCGGGAGGACACTAAAGGACCTCTACGCCGCGGTGACCGGAACGGGTTGCACAAAGGATGCGCCATTTGTCATGTCAACACGGCTGGAAGGATACGAAAGACCTGCGGCCATAAACAGCTACCTTGACCCCGACGGCAGGAGGATTCACATTGTCTGGAATTCCGATGAATCCGGGATATCAACGGTGGTTGATATTGTTCTGGACGCTCCCTCCCTTGCCAGGGAAGAATCAAACGAAGAATCATGTGATATATGCAGCGTCAACATGATGGAACAGTTATCTCAACTGCATGCTGAAACAGACGACTGACCACCCATACCCCTCCGCCGGTGCATCTCCTGAGCAGAAGTTACTGCTCCCGGAATAGAGGGTATTGCGGTGTGAGGAAATGCTGCGCATAAAAGCTCAATGCCGGAGACCTTTTCAATATATATTCCGGAGGAAAACATGAAGGCAGCCGTACTCCAGGGCCCACGCAAGATAGAGATTGAGAATATTCCCGACCCCGAGGTAGAACCTGACGGTGTTGTGGTAAAGGTCAGGGCATCCGGAATCTGCGGGTCGGACCTGCACCCCTATAAGCTGTCAATCACGAAGATGGTGTTAGGCCACGAAAGCAGCGGTGATGTCGTAGCTGTCGGGCGAAATGTCTCCCACATACACGAAGGTGACCGTGTTGCTGCCATAAACATCCGGCCATGCGGGAAGTGTTACTGGTGCCGGCATGAACGGCAGGAAATATGCACGCGTCTCAAGTGGCCGCCCAGTCCGACAATGCCCGGTGCCATGGCCGAGTACGTGTCGATTCCGTTCACGCGCGTGGGCAATTACGATACTGTGGTCCGGCTGCCGGATTCACTGAGCTATGAGCAGGGCGCCACCGTGGAACCACTCTCTATTGCGCTGTTCTCGATAACCAGGGCACAGGTACAACCTGAAGATACGGTGGTTGTCCTTGGTGCCGGTATGATAGGGCTCTGTGTCGCCCAGGTGCTGAAGGCTATAGGTGTCTCCAGGATAATAATCAGCGGCCGGAGGTCGAAACGCCTTGAACTTGCCAGGGCAAGTGGTGCCGACGTTGTTGTGGATGCTGCCACGGAGGATATCGTCCCCGTAGTGAAGGAGGTTACATCCGGTGCCGGGGCTGACGTTGTCGTGGAGTGTGCCGGAGTGCAGGTGACATTCGACCAGGCAATGCGGATTGTCCGCAGGGACGGTAAAGTAGTAATGCTGGGGATATTTGAAAAGGATGTCACGTGGAGTCCCAATATACCCATTAACAGGAACACGACCATGATAGGTTGCCTGGGTGAGGACTTCCCCGGCACAGTCGACCTTCTTGCCACCGGCAGGGCAGACACAAGACCCTTTATTACGCACGAGTTTCCCCTGGACCGGGTGCAGGAAGCGTTCGAGACTCAGTTGACGGCTGACGGTGCCGTCAAAGTACTGGTCAAACCCTGAAGCGACGGGGTATTGCTTATCAATCCCGGAACCTGTCATGGCATACTACCTGTTCAAGGGATTTTCGTGGTTTCGCCTCCGGTATGGCTTTCGGAAAACCCAGCGTGAGAAGAGCGGCAATGACATTTTTATTGGGGACACCCAGAGCATTCTTTGCTATCTCCTGGTTGAAACCGCCAATCCAGCAAGTCCCCAGCCCTTCCTCCACGGCAACAAGCGTTATATGGTCGAGGGCTATGGCCAGGTCCACGGGATAGGCAGGTACGCCGTTGGGCATGTGGTATTCAGGATTTGTCCCCACTGCCGCAATGACCACGGGAGCCGCCGCAAGGTGTTGCTGGTGCTCCGCAGACCGGGCCAGTTCACGACGCCGTTCTCTGTCGCTTACCACGATGAAGCACCTGTCCTGGCTGTTCCTTGCCGACGGGGACAAACGTGCTGCTTCCAGTATCTTTGCCAGTTTATCTTCCGGTACCGGCCTGTCCTCGTATTCCCGGATGCTCCTCCTGTCCCTGATTGCATCCATCAATTCCATCTCTATACCCCTTCTACTATACCTTAACCGTAATCTTAATCAGTAGATGACTCCACTGCTTACCAGTTCCTTGAATCTCTCCCGGCTCATGCCAGGAAGACCGCACAGTACCTCTTCATTGTGCTGGCCAAGCAATGGTGCGTGGCATTGGACTTGACCGGGTGTCCGGCTGAGGTGCCATGAAAAACCTGATATCGTCCTTTTACCTGTAACGGGATGATTATCCTCGATATTGAAGCCACGCTCCACGAGGTGCGGGTCCCGCACCAACTGCGCATTACTGAGCACTGCAGTGGCCGGTACTCCTTTTCCCTGGAGAATGTGCATGGCTTCGTAATCACCATGATTTACCGTCCACTCCGAAATAATCCTGTCCAACTCGTCCTGGTTCTGATATCTGAGGCCCACATCCAGGAAACGAGCATTGCCCGGTAGTTCCGGTCGGCCGATTGTCTCACACAGGGCTTTCCACTCCTCATCAGTAGTTATAGCAATAGCAACCCAGTTGTTCTCACCTTTGCACCTGTAAACCCCGTGTGGCGCCATGGAACTGTCACGGTTACCGGCCGGTTCCTGGACTCTACCGTTCAGTATATAGTCCAGTACCGCCTCAGGACAGAGTGCAACCAGTGCCTCGCACTGTGAAACGTCCACAAACTGGCCTTCTCCCGTAGTGTGCTGGTGGTGCAGTGCTGCGAGAATACCAAGAGCACCACTCAGTCCGCCCACCGTGTCGGAAATTGGTGTACCCAGGTTTCTGGGTGGTCCGTCTGCATATCCGGTCAGCGAAGCCAGACCGGAGAACGCCTGAAGCTGCATGCCGTACGATACAAAGTTGCTGCTCGGTCCGGTAGCGCCATAACCCGAAAGTGACAGGTAGATGATATCCGGCTTGATAGCCCGGCAGGCGTCGTAGTCAAGCCCCAGCCTGGTCATCACTCCCGCAGAGAAATTTTCCACCACCACGTCACTTTCCTTGACCAACTGCATAGCAATCCGTACAGCTTCGGGCTTTGTCAGGTCCAGCGTGCAGCTCTTCTTGTTGCGGTTATAGGTGTTGTACTGGCCGCCACTATTGACACCCTCCTGTACGCTGTCAGGGAAGGGCGGCACTATGCGACTGGTATCGAGCCGGCGGTTACTCTCAATCTTGATAACCTCAGCCCCCATATCAGCCAGCAGCATGGTGCAGATAGGGCCAGCCCATACCCAGGAAAAATCAAGAACCCGTAGTCCGGTAAGGGCGGAATCGCTCAATGGGTTATCTCCTCTAATCAGTCTTTTCGTCCTGCTAAATGACGCCGGTACTCTTCATCTTTGAAAGGTCTTCGCTGTCGTAACCGTAACGACCACACAGGACCTCTTCATTATGCTCACCGAGAAGAGGCGCCCGTCCTCCGGTATCCGGCGGAGTCTGCGATAACTTCATCACCGGCCCGGGATACTGCAGTGTTCCCGCAACCGGATGGTCCGACTCGACGAAGAACCGGCGTGCAGCCAGGTGGTCCGACCTGACAACGTCCTCCACCGTATTTACCGGTGCCGTAGGGACACGTTCAGCCTGGGCTTCCCGGAAGAACTCCTGCTTTCCTTTGCTGCTCAGCCAGTCTGACAGCAAGGGTTCGAGAGTCTCCCAGTTTTCAGCCCTGGAAAATACGTCCTTGAAGATATCGAGGTGTGCCCAGTCGGGGTCGCCCATCAACTCAACAAGCCTCTGCCACTGTTCTTCGGTCATGCACTGGATATCCACGTAGCCGTCCTTGCACGGCAGTGTGGCTACCGGCTGGTAAGGTGCTGCTCCCGCTCGAGTATTAGTATGCCCGGAGTAACTGTTACCGGAGAAAAGAGTAGCGATACTGACAGCCACCGATTCCTGCTCTGATATCTCCAGGTGCTGCCCTGTGCCGGTCCTGTCACGTTCGTAGAGGACGCACATGGTTCCAGCAGCGGCATCGAGTCCGGCAATGAAATCAGCGACGTGTCCTCTTGTCCGGAGAGGTCCTTCATCCGGCAGTCCAACAACCGGACGCGGCGTGATGTACCCCAGACCCCCGGCATGGAAACTGATAAGGTCGGTTGCCTTGTAGTCCCGGTACGGACCCGTATATCCGAAAGGCGTAATCGATGTCATAATCAGCGCGGGATTAATAACCTTCAGTTTATTGTATTCCAGCCCCAGTCGTTTCATCTCCCGGGGCAGGTTGTTCTCTACAAGGATATCGGCGTCTCTTATTAAAGTGCGGAGTATCGACAAGCCGGTTTCCGTCTCCAGGTTGAGAGTAATGCCGAGTTTGCCGGCATTCACGTACAGGAAAAGTCCACTGCACTCGGGATTCGGAATATCCCGTGGAAACGGCCCCTCTCGCCGGGCGTCATCCCCGGTGCCGGGTTTTTCGATTTTAATCACTTCAGCACCAAGAGACGATAGTAACTTACCGCAGAATGGAGCAGAGACCATGTTACCCAGTTCTACCACCTTCAGGCCCGATAAAGCTCCGGTCGTCATGTTTCTCCTCGCTTAATACCGGGTCCCGTGCTTACCACGATACACCACGTATACATACTATCAGATGCCCTCAATGCTGCTGGGATATCATCCGAACGAACAGGGACAATCAGGCATGAAGCCAATGGCTTCACGGTGTACTCCCCATTCCATGCCGGTTCCCACAGTCTATGACCGGGATGAAAAGATGTCAAGCGGCGAGGAAAGACTGGTTCTACCCAGGTTTTGGGTTTTCACCACGAGGCAGGTATAATAAACCTTACGGAAACGTGTTGAAAGGAAAAGTAGGGTAAATGACCAGTAGTAAAGATGTAAAGTCCCCGGTGTCAGGTCGGATTATCCATGACCCCGAGGTCTGCACCGGCTGCGGATTGTGCGACCTGATGTGTTCCCTGTACCACGAGGGAGAACAGGGACAATCGCTGTCCCGGGGAGAATTAACCGGAAACCGCCTCACCGCCGAGTTTACGTTTAATGTGTGCCGGCAGTGTGCTTCCCCGAAGTGCTACGATGCCTGCCCCAACCAGGATACTGCCCTCTGCATCGATGGGACAACCGGTATCAAGTATATCAATCCGGACGAGTGTGACGGATGCGGTCTCTGCATCGAGGCCTGCCCCTTCGACCCTCCGGGCATAAAACTGCACCCGGAAAAGAGTATTGCCTTCATGTGCGACCTCTGCCGGGACAGGACAGAGGGACCGGTATGCATCGAGTACTGTAATTTCAATGCGCTGACACTGGCGGGGAAGAAGGAGGACCAGAGAAGATGACTGCATCATACGGTTGGACCGGAAAGATACTGTGGATCGACCTTACCAGTGGAAAGATAACTAAAGTCCCCACCTCGGACTTCGAGATAGAGAAATACATCGGCGGTGTCGGCCTGAACAGTAAAATCTTCTGGGAACTGGGCTGCCCGAAGGTAGATGCCTTCCATCCCGATAGCCCGCTGATTCTCTCGGTGGGGCCGCTCACGGGTACCAGCGGCCCGTTTTCACGGGCAACCATATCCGCTATTGCACCCCAGTGCTATCCCGATGAGCTGTTTACCTACTCAGGATGTGGCGGAAAATTCCCCTCGGAACTCAAG
>DUES01000215.1 GCA_011192055.1 Dehalococcoidia bacterium | reverse complement strand
CGTCGGCGGGGTCCGGCGGAGCTATGGTATCCTCCGTGGAAAAGCTGAAGACGTGCGGGGCTGTCATGGGCTTGTCCCCAGTGTCTTCGGCGGTATCGGCAATTGTCACGGTATAGACCGTGTCTGTGGCCAGGTCGGCGGTGGGGTTAAAGGTCAGGGTGTCGTCCACCAGTGTTCTGGTACCGGCCACGACCGGGTCTATTGAGAAAGCTGCTTCCGTAGCGGTCTCGTCCATATTGGTGCTGAAGGTCACCACGATATCCGCGTCAACGGCCACGTCCGTTGCATCGCTGGCGGGAACGGTATCGGTCACCGTTGGCCCGAGCGATAACACCATATTTGGTGCTGCAGCTTTGGCAGTTCCCACAGTTGTTACCTGGGAATCACTGCCATCGGCAGCTCCCTGGGCACTCAAGAGCATCTGATCATCATCAATATCAGGAGAGTATGCCTGTAAATCAGCGTTTCTTAAGGCATCTATAGGCATTGTCCAATCTCCGGAGGCGTCCGTTAGTTTGGAGAAGACCTGGGAGTCGCCACCCCCGGTACCTGTTATCTGGAGATAGACGATAGCTCCTTCTGCTGCTGTTACGCCATCTGACAGGTATACGGTTCCTGTAATGAGTGTCATCGGCAGGACGAAGCCCAGGGTGGGTCCGGTGGTAACACTGAACGGACTGCCACCGTCATCGCAGGTTGCGCCGCCGGAGACGATTTCGAAGTAGTAGGTATTTCCTGCGGTCAGACCTGAAACAGTGACATGGTGGGTGTCGTCACTGGTCGCCTCGCCGCGGTCATCGTAGGCGGTCTGGTCGAGGGTCTCCTCAGCGGTACCCCAGTTGACCTGGCCGACCTCTGCGGCGGCGCTGAACCAGGTCACGGTGAATGACTTATCACCGATATTGGTCACCTGGTGGGTCACAACGGCCGCTGCACTCGGTGCGGCAGTCAACCCCATTGTTAGTGATGTCGTTAGAATCATAGTCATGACTACGCGCCATAACCTGTTTCGGGTGACTCTATACATGACGGGACCTCCTTTTAGCCACAGGATTCAGCATATCCGCAAACACCGAAAAACCGGCGTTAGCCGGCTCTCCAGTTTGAGAAGATAACTCCCTGTGTTTCTTTACAAACATCTAATTTCATTTAATTATCTCCCCTTTTGAAAGTCAACGGATTGGTATGGGCTTAAAGTACCATTTAATAAAGCAAACCTTTGATTGATACAAATACGGTTTATTATTGCTTTTCACTGTGCCGGGATTGCCCATGAAGTCGCGGTACTATTATTCAATAGATAGCCTTCTCCCGGTTCAATATTGAAGTCATCTCCATACGCAATATCAACGAGCCGGGATATCCGTGAACCGGCAGCCTTCTACGAGGGCAACACCGGCCGGAGTTTCCGCTGTACCGGTCGGTTCGCTGGTAGGGCAGTTATTCTGTTCGTCAGTCTCGGTAATCCCGGTATTCGCATCAGCGCAGACGACGGTGGCACCGCTACCACCAGCGAGCTGCACGGGTGTTGTGAAGCTGCTGTCAACAGTTTTCGGGCTATTGGTGAATACCTGAACAGACATCGTTTGTTGCCGTATAGGACGCCTGCTATAATAGCGTTTACAACCTGGCCGGGCTATTGTCGGATATCTGTTCTACGAGAGGAGGTTATATATATGACGATTGAGTTACGCAGGAAACCTGACTGGTTACGGGAATTGTTTCCCTGGGAGCAACATGCCGTTACCGTAAATGGACGGACCATGGCGTATGTAGATGAAGGTGACCCGGAAGCACGACCGGTCCTGCTCCTTCATGGAAATCCCACCTGGGGATTTCTCTACCGGCATTTTATCCCACCACTGACCGAAGCCGGGTACCGTGTTATTGTGCCGGACTGGGTAGGTGCCGGTTATTCGGATGCACCGCGTATTGATAGTGCTCTTACCATGCCCCATCATATTGCCGATTTAGTCTCACTCATGGACCAGCTTAGACTGCGGGGATTTGTTATCGTGGGGCAGGACTGGGGCGGACCACAGGGAGTCGGTGCTGCACTGCAGCGCCAGGAACGACTTGATGCAATGGTACTGATGAATACCTGGCTGTTCACGGGAAATGTCGGCCGTTTCCATTCGTCGTCCCGTCCCTGGACAACATGGCACGCGCCGCTGATAGGGCAGTTCTTTATGAAACGTCACAAGATACTGTCCCATGCCGGTCCATCGCTGGTGTCCCGGCGCGGCATGACCGAAACCGAGGCTCGTGCCTATCATCATATTTATGATGAACCTGATTCTGACCATGCGGTGCTGACCTGGCCGCGCACTATCCCGATGAGGGAAGGTGACCGCGGCTGGGATGATATGCTGGCCATAGAGCGGCGGTTGCCGGGACTGGCGCAGGTACCGACCCTCCTTATCTGGGCGCCGGAGGACAATGTGTTTCCAATAGAATATGCTGACCGACTTAAAGAACTGCTGCCGCATGCCGAAGGCCCGATAACGTTCGATAAGGCGGCGCACTTCCTCCAGGATGACCGCGGTCCGGACATTGCCCGGTCTATTGTGGACTTCCTCGGAAGGACTGTAGGGAGGAAACCATGAAGTTTATTACGCCATCCGCTGAAGAGCTTTCCTGCCTCCGTGCTGACCCTTTACTGGTCGAGCAGGAGCTGGATGTCCGCCCCGAGGTTGCCGGAGCACTTGAGAAAGCGGCCGGTATCCGGGCAGGCAGGGTATACTGGCGCTCGGAACATGACCATATCTACGCACTCGAACTGGGAGACCTCGGGAGAGGGCGACCATCTCTGGCCACTGTCTTCGGTTTCTGGGACCGTTATGAGCCACGTCCGCCGGAGCATGAAATTGACAGTGACCTTATTGATTTCGGGGTATGGGTTGCAGACGTCACAGAGGGTATGGACCCTGCTGATATCAGGCTGGTGGCCGGATTTGCCCGGCAGCAGACCGGACGGGCGCGGGTGACCTGGCCTGAGGATTCGGTGCTGCGTACGCCGGAGGAGCGGTTTGCCAGTCTGCCGGGTTATCCCCATGAACCACGCTATTTAGAGATAGAAGGACTCCGCATGGCTTACGTGGAGGATGGCTCGGGCGACCCGATACTGATGCTTCACGGGGAGCCGACCTGGGGTTATCTATACCGGCATATGATACCAATTCTGTCAGAAGTCGGCCGGGTTATTGTACCGGACCAGATAGGGTTTGGCCGGTCCGATAAGCCCGTGGCTGACAACGCCTACAGTTATAAAGCCTTTGTTCGCTGGATGCGGAAATTTGTCCGCGAACTTGACCTGAAACGAATTACCCTGGTCTGCCAGGACTGGGGAGGCCTGGTAGGTCTGCGGGTTGTTTCGCAAATGCCTGAGCGCTTCTCCCGGCTTGTCGCTATGAACACCGGATTGCCCGGTGGTGGTGGTGCTGCTGCGGGAACTGTTACAGGGTCCGGTGGGCTGGGGGATGCTTTTCTCCAGTGGCGCAGGTTCTCGCAACGGCAGCGTGAACTGGACCTGCCAGCGATGATGAAGGTGGCTGTCCGGGGCCGTGAATTGAGCGATGCGGAAGCAGCCGCCTACGGGGCGCCTTTCCCGTCGGTAGAATACCAGACGGCGGCACTGCTCTGGCCGCGCCAGGTGCCCACCCGGCCTGACCATCCGGGAGCGTACGATAACCGGATTGCTATCGACGTGCTGAAGAAACTTGACATACCGGTACTCCTGCCCTGGTCGGAGGGAGATGCCATTACCAGACCTGCTGAAGCCATGCTGCGCTCGATATTCCGCAACTGCGCTCCACCGCTGCCGGTAAAGGGAGCAGGCCATTTCATCCAGGAGGATGCCGGAGAGCAGGTTGCCGAACATATCCGGGAGTGGATTCTGGAGACCCCTGCACCTTAGATATGCAGTATTTGATTTACTGTAAAGGAGAGACGATTGAAGCTTGAAGGTAAAGTAGCCGTAGTTACCGGTGGTGCTAAAGGGATTGGGCAGGGTATCGTCCGTTGCCTGGCTGAGGAAGGAGCGGACATCGCTATTCTTGATATTGACGGGCTGGAAGCCATGAAAACCTCGGATGAGGTCAGGGAAATGGGGCGCCGGTCATTGCCCGTTGTTGCCGAGTTGACCGTATCCGGCGAAGTGGAAAAAGCCGTCAACGCTGTGATTGAGTATTTCGGAAAGATTGACATATTGGTCAACAATGTAGGTGGTACCAAACCGGTACCGGACCGGACTGACCCGGGAAGAATAACCAACCGCAGTGACGATGAATGGCAGGACTCATACGAGTTAAACCTTAAACCTGCAATAATCATGTCCCGGACGGTTGTGCCGTACATGATTGAAATGCGAAAGGGCAAGATTATCAACATCTCTTCTATCTCGGGCCGGTTGCCTGACTTCGGAAACATGCCCTATTCGGTGTTTAAGTCGGGTGTTATTTCGTTTACGTGGTCGCTTTCCCGTGAACTGGCCCCGGAAAACATCAACGTTAATTGTATCTGCCCGGGCTGGGTCTATACTCCTCTATGGGAACGGGGAGCAACAGCCATGTATGACCGTATCAAGCAAATAAAGGAGTCCGGGGAAGAACTTCCCGAGCGTTTTGCCGGAGTGGACCTTGAAGGGCTGACACCCGAAACGTTCTGGCGGGAAAAATTTGTACAGCCAACTGCACCTCTCGGGAGAGAGCAAACCGCCGAAGATATGGGCAGGGCAGTGGTCTTTTTTGCTTCCGATGACGCGCGCAATATTACCGGACAGATATTGCATATTGACGGTGGCTTCGTAGTACGCTAGGGATAGGGTAGTACGTTTATAGTTCCCTGTGACGAAGTACTGCGGGTGACAGGACAAGGCAGGCAACCGTAAGTACTGCACATACTATTACGGCAGGCCATGCCGTTGGGTGCGGACCGGAAAGCAGGCCGATTCCCCAGGCGGTCAACTGACCCGGCATATAATCACCAAGAACGGGTACCTGGGTCAAGAGTGCCTGAATAATCAGGATTGCCAGGGCAATACCCCCTGCCAGTAGCTGGTTTCGGAACATGCTTGAGCAGAGCAACGTAACCGAAAGGCAGAACATGAAGAATAACGCTGCCAGTACGTTGAGACCAAGGAAAGCGGGCAGACTGGCCGGGCCGATAAGAAGGATGCTGTATATCCAGCATGCGGCTGAGCCCAGGACAAGCGCAACGATGAAGCTTGAAGCGGTTGCCAGGAATTTTGCCGTAATATAGGCACCCCGGCTGACCGGCTTGCTGAGAATAATGGCAGCAAGACCTCTTTCCCTTTCCCGGGAAACCGCGCCCATAAGCATGAGAACGGCTACCAGTACACCGAATTGTACAATTGTACCGGCATATTCCCCGATTGCCATTGCAGCACTGGGCTCCGGCATCTGTATTATGATGCCTTCTCCGGCTGCCTCCAGCAATTGCGGCATGTACTTTATCAGTAGTGGTGTAGCAAAACCGAACAGCAGAAAGACAGCGGTAACGATGAGCAGCTTGTGTGTCCTCAGCTGCTCTTTAATTTCCTTTTTGAGCATGGCTGTCAGTCCGGTCATGGTTAACTCCCGCCTCCCACCAGTTCCACGAAGATGTCTTCCAGGCTGGGGAGTGTCAATTCATAGCGCAGTAACGTAAGTCCGCTGGCAGCAACAAGTCCGGGTAACTCCTGCTTTGCCCTGGTGATATTATTTACCTGGACGCATAAGACCAGGACATCATTCACTTCCACCATTTCCTGGCTGACCAGCCAGTTTACCGGTTCCAGTATGTTCATCATTGGGGCGGCATCTTCCTCGAACTCCATCTCGAAGACAGAACGCGTATACCGTTGCCTGAGGTCTTCAATTGTGGACCGCGTGACCAGCTTGCCTTTATCAATAATACCGACAACGTCGCAGACACGTTCAATATCAGACAGGATATGGCTGGACATAAATATAGTGGTCTGTTCGCTGAGACGCTCTATCAGCCGGAGTACATCACGTCGGCCAACGGGGTCGAGGGCGGAGGTTGGCTCATCCATGAAGAGGACACGCGGGTGGTTCATCAGTGCCTGTGCAATACCCAGGCGCTGTTTCATACCCCGTGAATAACCGCCTACTTTGCGGCGGGCTGCATCCTTCAAATCGACCAGTTCGAGTTGCTCGTCGCGGCGCAGTGCAATTTCACGTGACGGCAGATGGTGAAGTTCGCCAACGAAGTCGAGGAACTCCCGGCCGGTCATCCAGTCGCAGAAAGCGGGAACATCAGGGAGAAAACCGATTCCGGCACGTAATTCCGGGTTGCCGCTGGTAACTTCTTTGCCCGTAATCCATACCTTGCCTGCCGTGGGGGTGCTCAGTCCGGTCAGCAGTTTTACGGTGGTGGTCTTGCCGGCCCCGTTTGGGCCCAGGAAGCCGAATACGGAGTGTTCTTCAACAACGAGGTCGAGGTTATCCAGGGCGGTTATCTCACCATAACGCTTGGTAAGTCCCTGGCAGAGGATGGCTTCCATGCTAATATTGCTCCCGCCCGATAAGCAGGTAGACGATGGGACCGATAATGCCGAACAGGACAATGACCAGCGCCCACGGCCACTTCTTTCCCCCCTTGACAACCTCCCTGCGGACCAGGTCGAACAGTGCGAAGGCCAGCAGCCCGAACTCGATGATACCTATCGGAATAAGGAAAGGAAGCATCTCTCTGAGAGTACTTAGTTCATTCAAGGTACTGCCTCCTTGTATCATGCTGCATATCCATCTTATCGCTGCCGTGAAATACTGTCAATGGAGCTTTATTCTTCAGTCCTGCGTTAATGGCTGAACCTGTTTTTCAGTGCCCGTTGATGTGGTATTATGTTGCCATTCCTCCAACCTGCTAAAAGGAGACAGTAGTAAGTTATATAGAATGTTCCGGTCAGTATAAGGATTTGACTATCATGCGGAAAGAAAGTCTGGGGAGGGTACAATGAAGCTGGCGCTTGAAGGTATCAAGGTCATAGATGTTTCGCAGGTGGCGGCAGTACCGATGTCGGCCCGCCACCTGGCTGATTTTGGTGCGGACGTTATCCATATTGAGAACCCGAAGACAGGGGACTCATGGCGTGTATTCCAGTCCGGCCAGGGAATAGGCGGTGCCGGACCTGCATCGGATATAAACTACAACTGGGAGACCTACAACCGCAACAAACGAAGCCTTTCCCTTGACCTCTCCCGCGATGAAGGCCGGGAAGTGGTCTACCGGCTGGTTAAAACCGCAGATGTATTTACCACCAACCTGCGGCCTTTCGAGCGGAAAAAGTTCGGACTGGAATACGATACGTTAAATGAGTTGAATCCAAGGCTTATCTATGCCGGTCTGACCGGATATGGGAAGAAAGGACCGGATGCAAATACCGCAGCCTACGACTCTACGTCTTACTGGGCACGGGCCGGGCTGGGTTACATGCTTGGCACACGCGGGATGCCTCCCATGGTTGATGGCGGCGGTATCGGGGATAATGTCACTGCGCTTGCCCTGTTTGCCGGTATCATGACGTCGCTGTACGTACGTGAAAAAACCGGACTGGGACAGGAGGTTGATGTAGCCCTGTTTAATATCGGGTTGTACCAGCTATCATTCTACATTGCCAGCGCGTTGACCACCGGTCTGGACCTGGCTGACTGGGTGGTGAAATCACGTGAAGAAGCACGTAATCCTTTAACGCTGCCGTACCAGACTTCGGACAGCAGGTGGATACTTCTTTGCCTGCTTCAGCAGGACCGTTACTGGTCGAAGTTCTGCAAGGTGATTGAGCGTGAAGAACTCGAGTACGACCCGAGATTTGCGAATTTTGAGATACGGGCGGAGAACTGCGGCGACCTGTGCCATATAACGGAGGAAGCCTTCAGCAAACGGACGCTGGAAGAATGGAAAACCAGGCTTCAGGAGGCCGGAATTCCTTTTGGTCCGTACCAGAACTTCCTCGAGGTTGTCGCTGACCCTCAGACCAGGGCCAACGACATGTTCGTAAACATCGACCATCCGACATACGGAAAAATGGACGTTATTGCCAACCCGGTGAAACTGAGCAAGACTCCCGCGACATTCCGCAGGCCGGCACCGGAGTTCAGCCAGCACACCGAGGAAGTGCTGCTGGAATATGGTTATACCTGGGACGATATTAACCGCCTGAAGGAAGCCGGTGTGATAGCCTAGTATAACGAGTGTTCCGGCGGATGGGCACATTATATCGAAGAAACAGGGAGGTACAATGACACGAGTAGGTTTGTTGAGCAAAGAGCAGGTTTCTGAGTCTTTCCGGGAAATGTACCGGAGGAGTGAAGAGCGGGGACAGGAAGTCCTGAATGTAGTGAAGCTCCTGGCAAACTGCCCGCAGATGGGACAGGAATACTTCCGTTTTGCCGGCTCGGTCCTCAGGGGTGAAAATGTCGCCATGAAGTACCGGGAACTGGCCACCCTGAGGGTAGGTAACCTGGCCGGAGCGGACTACGAGTTCCTGCACCATACGCCGCTGGGATTGTCTGCCGGTCTGACCCGGAAGCAGATTAACGAAATAGATACGTGGTCGGAATCTACCGAGTTTGATGAGCAGGAACGCACCGTGCTGCGCTATACGGATGAAGTAGCACGGGACAACTGTGTTACTGATGAGACATTCCAGAAGCTCCGCGAGTATTTCAGCGAGCATGATGTTGTTGA